>CAZCKE010000266.1:0-6222 GCA_964499005.1 uncultured Tepidisphaeraceae bacterium | reverse complement strand
CACGCAGTTCGGCGTGGCGCATGAGTGCCGGGTGTTGTCGGCCCATCGGACACCCGCGGCGACGGGAGAATATGTGAGCGGCGCCGAGGGGCGCGGGGTTCAGGTGATCATCGCAGCGGCCGGGGGAGCGGCGCATCTGGCGGGAGTGGCAGCGGCGCATACGGTGCTGCCGGTGCTGGGAGTGCCGATGCAGAGCGCGGCATTGCAGGGACTCGATTCGCTGTTGTCGACGGTGCAGATGCCGGCGGGAATTCCAGTAGCGACGCTTGCGATTGGGAAGGCCGGGGCAACCAATGCAGCGCTATTTGCGGTGCAGATTTTGGCTCGGTCGCGGCCGGAACTGGCGGAGAAACTGCGGACGCATCGGGAGGAACAGGCCAAGAAAATCCTGGCGGAGAAACTGTCTTGAGCGAAACCATCCAAACGGAGATCGATGGGGCCAAATTGATCAAGCCCAAAGTATGGGGCGATGAGCGCGGGGCATTTTACGAGGCGTTCCGGGCCAGTTGGTTCAGCAAAGATCAGAGATGGTCTCAATGGAACGTGTCACAGTCGAGCAGCAATGTGGTGCGCGGTCTGCATTTTCATAAGTTGCAAACGGATTACTGGGTGGTGACCAGCGGGCGGATCATGGTGGCACTAGTGGATTTACGGCCCAATTCAAGAACGAAAGGGGCGGCAACCTGCCTGGCGCTGGATGTGAATGAGCCGCAGGGGCTATATATTCCGCCGGGAGTGTTGCACGGGTACAAAATCCTGGCGGATGCGACGGTGATGTATCTGGTGGATATGGAATACACGGGGAAGGACGAATATGGGGTGAGATGGAATGACCCGGACCTGGGGCTGCCTCAAAGCTGGTATGACGGGCCGGAGCCAACACTATCAAATCGGGATGCGGCGGCGCCGCTACTGAAGGATTTGAGTGAAAGGCCGGGTTAGGGAGAGATAGTCCTTTTCAAAATGCCGGACGTTTCGATTCAAGATGCCGCGAACCGCATGGCCGAGTGCCTGCGCTCCGGGCGAATGGCGGAGGCGGAAGCGATCTGCTCGCAGCTCTTGGCACAATTCCCTCAACACGAGGGGATCGTTCATTTCGCGGGAATATTGGCGTATCACCGCAAAGAGTACGGGAGATCATTGGAGTTCATCTCGCGCGTGGCGGAGTCGCGGCCGAATCATGCGCCTTATCAGGCGGAACTGGGTGAGTTGCATCGATTGTTGAGAAATCTGGAACCGGCCGAGATTCATCTGCGGAAAGTCGTAGTTCTGACACCTGAGGATCCAGCGGCGCAGAACAATCTGGCCCTGGTGCTGGAAGCGCGGGGAAAATTCGAAGAGGCGGCCAATCATTACCGCCGAGCGATCGAACTAAATCCGAATGATGCCATTGCGCTCACGAACTATGGAACACTCCTGTCGAAACATCTGGGGGCCGGCAACGGGGAGACGATGCTTCGCCGCGCGATCGCGCTGAATCCGAACCTCGCGGCAGCGTACATGGGATTGGGCAACGCCCTATATGCGGCGGCACAACCGGATGAAGCGGCGGAAGTGTTTCGCCGAGGGATTCAACTGGATTCGAGCAGCGCGGCGGCGCGTTGCCACCTGGCATACGCTCTGTGGGATCAAGGAAAGCAGGATGAAGCGATTGAATCCTATCGGAAGGCCCGCGAGGTCGATCCGCAGTATCAGCTGGCGGAGAGCGCGCTGTTGTATGCGATGACATTTCATCCGGGATTCGATGCCGCGGCGATTCATGCCGAGCAGAGGGGATGGAATCAGCGGCACGCCCGGCCGCTGGCAGCCCTGCGGAAGCCTTTTTCCCACGATCGGTCGGAAAATCGGCGGCTGCGGATTGGGTATGTATCGCCCTACTTTTATTCTCAGGCGGAGGCGTTTTTTATCGTGCCTCTGCTCAGCGGGCATAATCACGACCAATTCGAGATTTTTTGTTATTCCAACTCAACCAAACACGATGACACTACCGATCGGATGCGGTCATATGCGGACGGGTGGCGGGACATCGCGATGCTTTCAGAAGACGAATCGGCGGAGGTGATTCGCAACGATCGAATCGACATCCTGGTCGATCTCGCGATGCACATGGCAACGAATCAGATTTATGTGTTTGCGCGTAAGCCAGCGCCGGTGCAGGCAACGTGGCTGGCGTACCCGGGGGGAACGGGGCTGGAGGGGATGGATTATCGGATTACAGATTGGCACATGGATCCGCCGGGGACGGATGAATCGGTCTATACGGAGAAATCGATTCGGCTGGAGGGGTGCTGGTGTTGTTACGATCCCCTGTGCGATGTGCCGGTATTGGAGTCTCGCGCGGAGGGGCCGATTTGCTTTGGGTCGATCAACACGCCGCGGAAGTTGAACGAGCCGCTGCTGAGCCTTTGGGCCAAAGTGCTGAAAGCGGCGGAGGGTTCGCGGCTGATCCTTCAAGTCAACAGCGAGGTTTATCGAGAACAAATTCGAGGGATTTTTAGACGGGGCGGCATTGAATTGGAGCGGATTGAATTCGTGGGTTTTTTGCCGCGGGAGAAATATTTGCGGATTTATGACCGGATTGATATCGGACTGGACCCTTTGCCGTACAACGGGATCACAACGACCTGCGATGCGATGTGGATGGGGGCGCCGGTAGTGACATTGAAGGGGCAGACCGCAGCGGGAAAAGCGGGAGCGGGGATCATGACCGCGGTAGGACTGAGCGATTTGGTGGCGGATACGCCGGAGAAATTTGTGGAGATCGCGGTGGGGTTGGCGAGGGATCGGGCGAGGCTGGCGGAGTTGCACGGGACATTGAGGCAGAGGATGGCGCGATCGCCACTGATGGACGCCAAGGGGTTTGCGAGGCAGATGGAGGAGGCGTATCGCCGGATGTGGCGGGAATACGTGCGCAAGTAGGTAGAAGCTGTTTCAAAACCTCGCGCGGGCGTTGCTTGGATCTGACGGAGGCTGGCGGACTTCGGCGAGCTCAGTCGAGCCGCGTCGCTCCTCCCCGCCGTATTTGGTCTTAATACTGCTCGTCGTCGCTTCTTGCCAGCCTCCGTCATCCGCGGCGCACCGCCACGCGGGAGGTTTTGAAACAGCTTCCAGCTACCGAAATCGAGTGCGGGCATTTAGAATCGCGCGTCTGATGTTTCGACACGTGCCTAATGCTCTGACGTCTTTTCGCCTGGTGCTGGCGGGCGTCTTCTTCGCGATGCTGTCGTTTTACCAGCACGGGGGGCCGGGGGGTCGCCAGACCGGGGTTGCCTGGCTGAATCTGGCGTTTTTTGTTTATCTGGCGGCGCTGATCACGGATTTTCTGGACGGGTATCTCGCTCGGAGATGGAAAGTGGAGGGGGCATTCGGGCGCGTCGTCGATCCGTTCGTGGATAAAGTGCTGGTGCTGGGGAGCTTCATTTTCTTTGCGGGGAAAAATTTCACGATTCCAAGCTTTGATCCGTCGGGGATACCGGAGAACGTGACGACGATTACCGGTGTGGTGCCCTGGATGGTGGTCGTGATTCTGGCGCGCGAGCTGCTGGTGACGAGCCTGCGAGGGTCGATGGAGAGCGAAGGAGAGGCGTTTGGAGCGCAATTCAGCGGAAAGCTGAAGATGGGTTTCCAATCGGGCACGATCCTGGCAATTCTGGTGTACGTCAATTATCGGGAATATTTTATCCGCGCGGATGTGGCGCGATACGCGACGTACTTTCGAGATTTCTGTATCTGGGCGACGCTAGCGATCACGATCCTCAGCGGTTCGATGTACGTTCAACGGGCCGTGGCACTGTATCGCCGGCGGGAGCAGGAGAAGAAACAAGCGTGAAACGATGGATCGTGACGATGGGAGGGGTCGGGTATCTGCGGGCGCCGGGCACGATGGCGAGCCTGGCAAGTTGCCTGTTGCTTTGGGCAATCATGGCGTGGATAACGCCGACGGCTCAAAATGCCGTGCTTGCCGGGGGATTGATTTTGTGCTCGGGGCTGAGCATTTGGGCGGGACGATGGGCGGCGGTCCATTTTGGAGACCAAGATCCGGGGCCTTTTGTCTTGGATGAAGGGGCGGGGATTTGCCTAACGATGATTTTGCTGCCGGGATTGGCGGGCAAGGCATTGGCGATCCGGTTGGCATGCGCGTTTTGCGCGTTTCGATTGTTTGATATTTCCAAACCGCCGCCAGCGCGGCAATTGGAAAAGTTGCCGTGGGGATGGGGGATTCTGATGGATGACCTGGCGGCGGCGGTTTATGCGAACCTGACCTGCCAACTGCTGCTGCGATGGGGGTTGCCGAGGCTTGGGGTTGGGGGATTTTAAAATTATTCGTGGAGCAGGGCCTGAGCAATCTGAAGATCAATGGCGGTGGTGATCTTGAGATTGCGGTGATCGCCTCCGACAAGCCAGACGGGTTTGCCGATGAATTCGAGAAGCTGAACGTCATCGGTCACATCCGCCAGGGGAATCGGGCAGGCGGCGAATGCGTCAACGAGATCGCAACGGCGCATGATCTGCGGGGTTTGCATCGTCCAGAGATTGTGACGCGGAACGGTGCGATCCACGCGAGCGGGAAGCGGCCCGACGGCTTGCTTAACGGTTAGATGCACGGGGAGAGCCGCGGCAGCGGCGCCATACTCGACGGCGGCAGCGAGAGTGCGGTCAATCAGGGACTGGGAAATCAGCGGGCGGGCGGCATCGTGCACGGCGACCCATTCGATGTCACCGGAGACCTGGGCGAGGCCAGCACGCACGCTGCCAGAGCGATTTTCTCCTCCGGAGCAGAGATGAATTTTGGCGCGCTGGGGTTGGGGAAAAGTTTGCATCAATTGCCCGACGGATTGCAAATCATTGGAAGCGATCACGATCTGGGGGACGTCATTTCGAGCCGAGAACGCTCGAACCGTGTGAACCAGGAGAGGCTCGCCGCCGAGGGTTTGGAATAATTTGCTGGTATTTCCGCCGAATCGGACAGATCGCCCAGCGGCGGGAAGGATGACGGCGAAATGGGGCATGAATAGACGCGAGCGTGTTTCAAGCCTTGGGAGTTTGTGATGGGGATCGCGGCCGGATGTGGCGGTCCTGGGATTCGGGCGGTCCTCCAGCATCGGGAGCAAGCCGTCCGAAAATCATTTTACCCGCGCTGGTCTGAAGGACACTGGTGACGGTGAATTCGACTTCCTCGTCGATGTGCGGTCGGCCCTGCTCGACGACGACCATGGTCCCGTCGACGAGATAGCCGACGCCTTGTCCGGGATTCTCGCCGGACTTGATCAAGCGAACGTTCATGCGCTCACCGGGCAGGACGACGGGGCGAAGAGCGTTAGCCAGATCGTTGATGTTAATGACATCGACGCCGCGAAGCTGGGCAACCTTGTTGAGATTGAAATCGTTGGTCAGGACGCGGGCTTTAAGTTCCTGGGCCAGGACCATGAGCTTTCCGTCGACACCATCGACGCCGTCGACATCGCGAGCGGAGGAATCGTAGAGGACGACCTCAGCGCGGCGATTGGATTGAATGGTCTGGAGGACGTCGAGGCCGCGACGGCCGCGATTGCGCTTGAGGCGGTCTGAACTGTCGGCAACGGCCTGCAATTCGTCGAGGACAAACCGTGGGACGATGAGCTGGCTTTCGAGAATTCCGGTGGCGGCAATGTCGGCGATGCGCCCATCAATCAGGACGCTCGTGTCCAGAAGGATCGGGCGGGCGCCGCGGGTTTGTTTGCTGAATTCGACGTAGGGAATGATGAAACGGAAATCGTCCTTGGTCTGGAGAATGAAGCTGATCGAGACGTAACAGGTGATCACGGCAATGATGACGTCGATGTAGCGGATGAGGTCGGCGTTGAACTGCGTTCCGGCATTGGGGAAATAGCGGTCGACCAGGAGAGCAACGATGAAGCTGAAGGCGTAAGAGGCGACCATCCCGATGATCAAGCCCATGAACGTGCCGGAAATGATCGTGAGCTTGCGGCGAGGCGCCAGGATATCGATGCAGACGACCAGGACGCCCAGCGTCATGGTGAGCATCAGCGTCATCCAGGGGGGATTATTGAAAATGAGGGAATGGGTATCTTCCTTGAGGAAGTAATAACCGATGGCGGCCATCAGAAGGACAAACAATGCTCGTAAGACATTCAGAAACATTTCTCGTCCCCGAAATCAGCCATTGAGATCATAGTTGACTCTCGAACATTTTGCGATTTTGTGAATTTAAGATTCGGATTG
>CAZCKE010000265.1:0-6239 GCA_964499005.1 uncultured Tepidisphaeraceae bacterium | reverse complement strand
TTTGGATGCTCCTTTGGCTAGGGGAATGGCCGGGCTGGCATGGGAAGCGCCGCGAACGACCAGATCGATTGTGGTCTGGACCAAATGTTGGGGGATGATTTCGGTGATGCCCAGTGAGAGGCCGACGACCAGCGAGTTGCCGGCGACTTCAATGCCGCGGCCATGGAGGATGTCTTTCAATCGATTCAGGGCGCGGCCGACGCGTTTCTTGGCGGCGTACTCGGAGATCCACATCATCTGTCCGACGGCGACCATCGGCATATCTTCGAAGTAGCGCATGATCAGGGCGTTACGGTCCTTGGTGCATAGATGGGAAAGGGCGTCATCCAAATGGGGTTGAATGTCGCGCGATTGTTGTTCTGGAGTTGTTTGCGGTCGCATGGCCGCCACCTCTCGTTCGCGTTTTTTCCGGCGAATCTCGGCGCGTTTGGCGTTTTGGGCGGCATAACGGGTGGCGTGAAAGAGCCAGCCTTTGACGAGGGTGCCGGGTTTGAGCTGGGCCGCCCGTT
The DNA here is from genome assembly GCA_964499005.1 of uncultured Tepidisphaeraceae bacterium. Taxonomy (GTDB): domain Bacteria; phylum Planctomycetota; class Phycisphaerae; order Tepidisphaerales; family Tepidisphaeraceae; genus CAZCKE01. The sequence goes on along the minus strand of CAZCKE010000265.1, from coordinate 5,730 downwards.
GGGACAGGAGCAGGAAGACCGCCTGGAGAATGTCCTCGGCCATTTGACGATTGCCGGTCTGGCGGAAGGCCGCGGCGTAGACGAATTGAATATGCTTCTGGACGAGATGTTGGAATGCCGAGGAATCTCGGTCACGAGCGTAAGCCGTCAGAAGCTGGAAATCCTCGTTCATCACAGTCCTATTCTCCATCAACCAATGTGCATGAAGAAGCGAAAGAGACAAAATATAGGCGACAGGTTGAGAGGGCGCTGGGCTATGTTCTATGTTCAGATCTGATCGTCACTTAGGGCTGGCTGGTTGAGGCAGCGGGGTCGGCGAGTGAGGCGAGATTGGTGCTGGGGATGAAGGAAAGGGAGGCGGAATTGACGCAGAAGCGCAGGCCAGTGGGACGGGGACCGTCGGGGAAGACGTGGCCGAGGTGGCAATCGCAACGGGCGCAGAGGATTTCGATGCGGCGCATGCCGTAAGTGTCGTCGGGATGTTCGAGGACGTTTTCCTGGGCGACGGGTTGGAAAAAGCTGGGCCAGCCGGTGCGGGAATTAAATTTGGAATCAGAGCTAAAGAGGGGCAGGCCGCAGCAGATGCAGGTGTAGACGCCGATCTGATGGTTGTCCAGAAGGTTGCCGCAGAAGGGGGGTTCGGTGCCCTGGTTGCGGGCGATGCGGAATTGTTCGGGGGTGAGCTGGGCTTGCCACTGTTCATTGGTCTTGATGACCTTGGGCATGGAGATGGGGCCGACGAGCTGGCCGGCGGCATTGAAGACTTTGACATTGACGGTTGGCATCGGCGACTCCGGTTTGATGCATTCTAGGACAGGACGGTGCAGATGATCTGGCGTTTTCGCGGGCGGGTGTCGAATTCCAGGAGCACGATCTGCTGATATTCGCCGGTCAGGAGTTTTCCTTCGGCAAAGGGGACCGTGAGGCTGGGGCCGATCATGGCGGCGCGGACGTGACTGTGGCCGTTGTCGTCATTCCAAGTGGCTTCGTGGGCGTAGTGAATATTATCGGGAACAATGCGCTGCATGAAGTCGGCCATGTCCTGATGGACCAGGCCGGTCTCGTATTCCATGGTCGTCAAGCCGGCGGTGCTGCCGACGATGAAGAGGTGGAGCAAACCCTGGCCACGAAGTTCCTGGGAGCGGGCCTTGAGGCCCACGGAGAGGTTGATGATGTCATTATTTCCATCGGTCTCGACTTCCAGCGTGAATCGCTTCATATTGGTTCCTTACGGTGCATGGGCGAGCGCTAAATTATCATAGCCTGATGGTTGGCAAAACAGGCGGCGGGCTGATTTGTCTGCTCGCGCTTTTGCTGGGTTCGTCGCGAGCGAGCGCGGCCACGACGCGGCAATCGGAGTTATCGGAATTAAACAGCGCCTCGAGCGCGCTGCTGGCGGCAGGGGTGAGACGGCCCTATGGGGCGGGGTGGCCGGCTGATCCGTCGGAAATGCCGTCGCGGCAGCCGCGGATTGGTTTGGGGCCGGGGCAGACACCGGCGGCGGCGCTGGTGCTGTATCGGGCGGGGAAAGAATTGTCGGATTCGAGGTTCAGCGATACGGCAATTGCGGCGGCGCGGGGGATCGCTCGCTGCCAACTGGATACGGGAAGGATCGCGGATGAAGGGGTTTTTGCGAGGTTTCCGGTCGGGCGAGATTTGACGGCCGGGGCGCGGGATCGCGCGAACACGACGGCGGCGCTGGGATTATTTCTCGAGATCATTCGCACGCAGAAAACGCCGGACGCGCGGCTGGTTGAGGCGGCGGGGCGGGCGGCAATCTGGCTGATGCGGCAGCAATTACATGACGGAGCGTGGCCGACGGAATTGAAGTTCACGGATTCCAAGCCCGCGACGCGATACCTGCGTCTCGACACGGCCGATTGGCGGGATTGCACGCTGGCTTTACTGGAAGCTGGGCAGATCCTGGATCGCCAGGATCTGATTCATGGTGGGGAAGGGGCGGCAAATGTTCTGATCCTGTTGCAACTGGACGATCCGAAAGCTCCCTGGGCCGGCGGGTGGGCGCCGCTGTATCAGGTGAACGGCAAGCCGGTGAAGGAGATGGATAAAGCGGTTTATGCTTTGAACACCAGGGCGTCCATGCGTGCGGCGCAGACGCTGGTGGGACATTTTTTGTTGACCTATGAGCCTCCGACGAGAACGGCGCTGGATCGCTTTGCTTTGACGATGAATGAGCTGCGTAGTCCGGCAGGGGATTGGTATCGGATGTATGGGCTGCCGGCCAGCCCGGCTTTGCCAGCGACGCGCTCGGATGAAGTGCATATTCGGAGGATGTTTGAGACGGCAACATCGCGCGAATCGGATCGATCGGGGATTGCTCCTGAGGGATTGGGAGAACTTCTGGAAACGATCAGCTTGCTGCAAAAGTCGAATTTAGGGCCATTGAGCGATCTTTCCGGGCCGGGGCCGCTGAGCCGATTCCGTCATGACCATATTTACGAAGAGATTTCGTCGACTCTGTGCGGCGTGACGGACGCGCCGTTTGTCGATTCGGTGACGGGTGAGGATTCGAAAGATTGGGGGGACAGTACACCGCAGGATTCCGCGATTGCGATTCAAGTTCGGCACGTTAATGACATTCTGGTCGAGTTGAACCGGGGCGACTGATTAAATACGGTATCGCGGGGTCGACAAAAAGGATTTCTGCAAACCCTGCTAGTTACAGGACTTTTGTGTTCAAATGGATGCTTCAAATTTGACGGTAATCTTTACCAGTGCTATATTTGCACGCGGTGCCCATAGATGGCAGTTGCGGTGGCTGGGCCTGCCGTGATGGTGGCCGGGCGTTCCATTGTTTAGATTTTGATGGGTTAACAGCTTAGGGGAAACCCTCCGCTGGTGAGGGCTGGATGCTAGCGCCTGGATTCACGGATGGTGGCCGTGGCGGCAATGCTTCGCATGGCGAAGGCTTTGCGTCACAAGGCGATGCCCGAAATCGCGTTCTTCAGGCGATTGATATCGTTGAATTAATTGGCCGGTCGGTGACCCTCAAAAGGCAGGGCAAGGAATTTGTCGGCCTTTGTCCATTTCATCAGGAAAAATCGCCATCGTTTTACGTCAGCCCTTCCAAGCAGGTATTTCTCTGTCGAGGTTGTAAAAAGGGCGGGAACGCGATTGATTTTGTGATGCAGCGCGACCGCGTCGAATTCAAAGACGCGCTGCGGCAGTTGGCGGAGGCGGCAGGAATCGAGTTGCCGTCATTTGGCCAGAACAAGCAAAATGCCAGCGAGCGTCAGGCGCTGTATGACGCGCAGTCCGCCGCGGCAATGTTCTTTGAAAAGTTGCTCTCACATCTGCAGTTTGGCGAGGCCGCGCGAGCGTACCTGGCCCAGCGGGGATTTACAGGCGATTCGATTCGCCAGTTCCATATCGGAGTGGCGGCGGATAGCTGGGACGCGCTGTTGAAATCGCAGGCGATGAAGAAGTTTACGCCGGCGCAGTTGGCGCTGGCGGGACTGGTCAAGCCGCGCGAGCGCGGGGATGGGCATTACGATACGTTTCGCAATCGGTTGATGTTTCCGATCCGCGATGAAAGCAGCCGGGTGATCGCGTTCGGCGGGCGTGTAATGCCGGGATCGGACGATCCGGCCAAGTATCTGAACAGCCCGGAGACACCGCTGTTTTCCAAGAGCCGTTGCGTCTTCGGCTTGGATTTGGCGCGGTCGAAGATCGTCGAGACGCGGACGGTCGCGGTCGTCGAGGGATATACCGACGTCGTGATGGCGCATCAGTTTGGCGTGACCAATGTCGTCTCGGTGCTGGGAACGGCATTGACGCCGCAGCATGTAACGATTCTGCGGAGGTTTGCTGACAAGATCGTGCTGCTGTTTGACGCGGATACGGCGGGCGATGCGGCGGTCGATCGAGCGGTGGAATTGTTCCTGACGCAGCCGGTGGAAATTTTGATCGCCTCGCTGCCCGAGGGGATTGATCCGGATGAATTGCTCCTGCAGCAGGGGGCAGAGGCCTTTGGAAAGGTGATTTCCGAGGCGGCGGATGCGTTGACGTACAAGTGGAAGCAATTGGTGCGTCAGATAAATGCGTCGGATGGTCTGACAGGTCAGCAACAGGCGGTGCAACAGTATTTGCAGACGCTGGCCGGGGCTCGTGGGCAGGGGCCGGTTGACCCCTTGCGATGGGGCGCGGCACTGGCTCGCGTGAGCCGATTGACGGATATCCCGGTGCCGGAATTATCCCTGCGGTTTTCCAAGGAGAGTCCGAAAAGACGAAATTTGCCTAGACAGACGATTCAAGTCCTGGAAGGCGGGCAGCCGAAAGAAAGTGCTCAAACAACGCTTCCAGCCGCCCGCCAGAAGGCAGAAGCCTTCATTATCGGGCAATTGATGCTGGAACCGGGACGTTGGGCTAAAGTTCAGCAAGAGCTTAGCCCGCAAGACTTTGCGGATGAAAGTTTGCAGGAAGTGGCCAGACTTTTCTGGCGGCATCAACAGGATGAAGGACAGGTGGTATTGAATGAATTCCTGTCTTTACTGCAAAATGAGGCGCTCAAGAGCCTGGTGATGGAATGCGTGGACGGGGCATCCGAGATGCCCGAGCCTGATGCGGCGCTGTCAGGCAGCCTACAGTATCTCCTCGAGCTGCGTCGCCGGGATGAAGAGCAAAAACATATGGCCGCCCTGCGGCGTACAGAAAGCAGCGACGATCTGCGTCAGTTGCAGGAAAAGATGCGGCAGCCGGATTTGAAACGGATTCGCGTGTAAAACGATTGAGAAAAAGCAGAATTGTGCAAGCGAACTGTAGTATAATGGTTTAGCGTCCTTTGAGAGTGGGGCGCGGACATGTCTGAATAGTGAAGTCTGTGGAAAGGCGCGAGGCGTTGTAAGAACGCGAATGCGTCTTTAGGGATGCAAGAGTGTTTTGAGGAAGCGGGAGCCTTTCGACGGCGCGTGACCCTGCGGCGTTGGAAGATTGACAACTGAATAGTCGGCAGCGGCAGGTCTCGTTGCAAGAATCAGGAACAACCCTGAATTTCTTGGCCCGACATGCCGGGTTGCCATAGCCGGGTGACGCCGGCCGCGCCGGTTGCATCCGGTTGCGAAGCCGGATTCGTCCGGCCGGGCCTCTTCGCGGAGGCTCGTTGCCCGAAAGTGGTTTTGAGGACATGACATCGATTGACTCGCCCCTGATTGGTTCTGGTTCCCAGGAAGAAGTAGATCTCCGTGTGCAGGCCCTGCTCGATCTGGGGACCTCGCGCGGATACCTCACCTACGACGAGCTGAACGAGCGGCTTCCCGACGAAGTCGTCTCGCCGGACAAGCTCGATTCACTCCTGATGATGATCGACGAGATGGGCATCCGGCTCATCGACGAAGCGGACGTCGCGGAATACCGGCGTCCGGCGCCCAAGGCTCGGCTTGAAAAAGCCGAGAAACCTGCTGAGAAAGGCGAGAAGCCGGCGAAAGCGGAGAAGGCTGCCAAGGCGCATCCCGCGGAGGAAGAAGCCGCCGAAGAGGATGATGACGATGATGAGGCGCTGGACCTCAACCTTGAGGCCGAGCTGGCCGAGGCTTCGACCAAGCGGATCGATGATCCGGTGCGGATGTATCTCACCCAGATGGGCGAGATCCCGCTGCTGACGCGCGAGCAGGAAATCGCGCTGGCCAAGCAGATCGAAATCACGCGAAAAATTTTCCGCTCCAAAGTGCTGGAGAGCGATTACTGCCTTCAGTCCGCGGTGGAGATTCTTCA
>CAZCKE010000264.1:0-6241 GCA_964499005.1 uncultured Tepidisphaeraceae bacterium | reverse complement strand
CCTAGGGAGGATTCCAATCAGTCCTCGGGAATATGCCGCCCCAGAATCGTGACGGGGCCTGGTGTTTGGCGATAATGTCTTCAAGATCGGCCAGATAGGGCTCGGGCTGGTTGGCGGCCAGGGCGTTGACGAAGAGGCTGCGATATTCCGGGTCGTTGATGTTCGTCTTCAGCAAATCACCTGACGCGCTGATCGGAAATGAGAGAAGGCTCATGGCGGCGGCATCGCGGACTTCGGGAGCGTCGTCTTTCAGCAGATCTCCGAGAAGGGGCACCAACGAAACGATTTGGCCGAAGCCGATGGCCTGAGCAGCGGCCTGGCGAACCTGGGGTGATGAATCAGCCGCGGCCGATGCAATGTGCTGATGCGCCGATTCTCCCGGCACGTCGGCGAACAGAACGATGGCGGCCTGGCGAACCAGGGGCTGGGAGTCAACGGCCCATCGCTGCAATGCGGCGGTCAATTCAGGAACGCTGCTGCGCCCTAGCGAGCGGACCGCCGCCGCGCGAAGGTTTTCTGAAACGGGGCTGTCGATGAGTGCGACCAAATCGCGCCATAAAACTCTGCCGGCCACATTATCGAAGTTGCGATCCCATGTTCCTAGTCCGACGCTGTGGCCGGGGCCGACGGTCGCGAGCCAGAAGGGAGCGTTTTGGGATTGCATGAACGGATTGTGAGAGCCGGCGGCTTCGATGGCGGCTTGCAGAATTTTGGGATCTTTTGACTCGAGCAATGGCCGGATTGCTTCGGCGACGGGCTTACGGTCGAAGACTTCGACGCCCTGCCAGCCGCTGCGGCTCATCTCATCGAGCTGGCGTATTCTGTAAATGACGTCGCGGGGGCGTAAGGTTGTAAATGGGTTCCTGGGGGTCGGGGGTTTTGGTGAAGGCGATTAATTCGGCCCAGAAAAGGTTTTTTACAGATATTCCCGCGGACGGAGCATCGCTTGCGGCAAGGAGAATACCCTGGTCTTCCTTGGTGGTGTGGTTGAGCCAGAGCGGGTGAAAAACGCCAGGGTGATCGGTTTTGGATGCGAAGATGATGTAGGAGCGGCCAGGCTGAAGCTCATAATGCTGGGGCATGAAGTTGAAAAAACTGCCGGCGGCCGGGTCCAAGGCATAGTGGCGGAAGTTGATGTCTTTGCGGCCGGAATCGCCTTGGATGGTGGAGATAATCTGGAGCCTGGTATCAACGCAGGCAATTCCGGGAAAGGGTTTGAACCAGTCATCGGCGACTTTGTCGTTGGAGACGACTTTGGCTTTGACGATCAGATCGGCCATGGCCGTCATTTTGTCCAAGCTAACGGCGGGACCGACCGGATAGGAGCGGGCAACTTGAGCGAGAGCCAGGATCGTTACGAATGCAATAATGGGGCTTCTTGTGACCGCCGGGGCCATCGTTTTATCCCTTGAAGAGCGTTCATGATTTGACACATTAATCGGCCATAAGTTCCATGCGCGACGGGGGTTTCATTGGCTCGGCAGATTAAAGCGGTCGAAAGCGATTTTCATTTTCTGCCTGATTGATTCAAGTGGAATTGGTCCCGCTCGAAGCACGTTTTGCACAATCTTCATGATAAAGGCCTAACGGCGCTAATACGGGGTGAAGCTAATGTTAGCAAAGGCATTGGCATGGAGGGGCGCTGTATTGCCTTGGTTTCACCTCGGATCAACCCGTGGAAGGCCGTTCGACACTGGCACCGGAGTCTCGTTTAGCGGATTTGGCGTTGCACCAATTCCGGGTCGGTTTGCAGACACCGGCGATCGACGTGGCCCGACAGCTTCAACAATCAACGCAATTGCCGGGCGTGATTCTTGAAGATTTGGATGGAGCCGTGGTGGGGGCGATTTCGAGGCATTTATTTTTCCGGAAGATGAGCCGCCCGTTCAGCATCGAGCTCTTTTTCCATCGACCGATCGGGATTTTATGGAACACGATCAAGACGCCGATGCTGCGGCTGCCGGCGGATAGCCGAATAGACGAAGCGGCGGCGGAATTGCTGCGGCGACCGGTGGACGAGCTGTCGGAGCCGGTGCTGGTGGATTTTCCGAACTCTCCGCCGATGCTTCTGGACGCCTACATTTTGTTGCGGGCACAGACGGAGCTTTTGGCGCGGGCAAACGAGACGATCGGCCAGCAGAAAGAAGCGGCGGAGCTCGCCTCGCGGCACAAGAGCGAGTTTTTGGCCAATGTGAGCCATGAGATCCGCACGCCGATGAACGGAGTGATCGGGATGACAGACTTAGCGCTGCAAACAGATCTGACGGGGGAACAGCGAGAATACCTGGACCTGGTGAAGCTGTCGGCCGAGTCGCTGCTGACGGTGATCAACGACTTGCTGGATTTCTCCAAGATCGAGGCGGGGAAGCTGGAGTTGTCGAGCGTGCGGTTTGAATTGCGCTCGCGACTGGGAGCGGCGATGAGGATGCTGGCGGTTCGGGCGGGCGGGAAGAAGCTGGAATTAAACCTTCAAATCGACAGCAACGTTCCGGATGAGCTGGAGGGGGACCCGGATCGACTGCGGCAGGTGCTGGTGAATCTCGTGGGCAATGCGATCAAATTCACGGAGCGCGGCGAGGTAACGGTTCGGGTGCGACGGGCAGTGGACTCGGCCCACGGAGGCAATGGAAGGAATCCGTCAGATGAAGAAGAAACGACGCTGGAGTTTTCGGTCAAGGACACCGGCATTGGAATTCCCAAGAGCAAACAACGGGTGATCTTCGAGCCGTTTGTGCAGGCGGATGGTTCGACCACGCGGCGATTCGGAGGGACGGGGCTTGGGCTTTCGATTTCGATGAAGCTGGTGGAGATGATGGGAGGGCACCTGTCACTGGAGAGCGAAGAGGGCCAAGGGAGCGTGTTTTGGTTCACGGCGCCGTTCAAGGTTTCGGGAGAACGATTGCCAAAGGCGACGCCGCCGGGGTGGGCGTTCACGCGAGCGCTGGTGGTGGACGACAATCCGACGAACTGCCGGATCGTCGCGGAGTTGATGCGGGAATGGGATTTCCACGTTCACGAGGTGGGGAGTGGAATGGAAGCGATGAGGGTGCTGGAGTCCGCGGCGCGGTCGGGGAGAGGCGTGGATCTGGTGGTGCTGGATCTGATGATGCCGGAAATGGACGGGCTTGAACTGGCGGGGCGAATTCGAGAGTCGCCATTGCTGGGCGGGGTGACGATCATGATGCTGTCATCGACGGCGCAGCCGCAGGAGCGGGCACGATGCCGGGATTTAGGGATTGAACATTACCTGGTGAAGCCGGTGCTGCGCGATGATTTGTTGAAGGTGGTCCGGCAGGCGATCGAGGGAACCGTAGAGACGGGAGAAGGAGCGCCCGAGAGGAAGGGGATGGCGGAGCACGCGACTAGACGGCTGCGAATTTTGATGGCGGAGGACAATCCGGTCAACCAGAAGGTGGGCTTGGCGCTGCTGGAGAAGCGTGGGCATTATGTGCGCACATGCGGCGACGGAGCTGCCGCGCTGGCGGCGATTGAGACGGAACGATTTGACGTGGCCTTATTCGACGTGCAGATGCCGGTCATGGATGGGTTGGAAGCAGTGAGGGAATTGCGGCAACGGGAGAAGGGGAGCCCCGGGCATCTGCCGGTGATCGCCATGACGGCGCATGCGATGCAAGGCGATCGCGAGCGTTGCCTCGCGGAGGGGATGAATGGGTATGTTTCCAAGCCGCTTCGCGCGGAAGCGCTGTTTAAAGAAATCGACCGAGTGGTTGGGGGAGAAGCATTGGCTCAGGGGGCAAGAATTTTCAGCGAACGGGAGGAGCCGCCGGGCTTCGACGAGAACGCTTTGCGCGATCAACTGGGTGACGAGAATCTGATGCAGAGCGTGGTGTCGGCATTTTTGGGAGATGCGCCGGACCAATTGCAAGCGATCGAAGACGCGGCGCACCAGGGGGACGCGGCGCTGCTGCACCGGTGCACGCACCGGCTTCGCGGCTCGCTGGGGGTATTTGGGAAAACGGCCGCGTATCAACAGATCTGTCACCTGGATGACCTGGCCCGGGCCGGAAAATTGAACGAAACCGGGGGCATGATCATGACGCTGAACCGTGCGGTGGACGAATTGAAACATGAGTTAAAACATCTATCAAAAGGGAGCGACCTATGAAGATTCTCATCGCGGAAGATGACGTGGTTTCACGGAAAGTTCTGGCCGGGCACCTGGAAAAGTGGGGATATGACGTGACGGAGACGAGTAACGGCGCCGCCGCGCTGTCGGCGTTTGAATCGGGGGACTACTCGATGGCGGTGCTGGATTGGATGATGCCGGAAATGGATGGAGTGGATCTGGTGCGACACATCCGGCGTGCGCGGCGGATGCAGCACGTGTACCTGATCCTGCTGACGGCGCGGGCACAGATCCCAGATTTGGTGGCTGGACTGGAGGCCGGGGCGGACGATTACGTGACAAAACCGTTTGACCGAGAGGAGCTTCGCGCGCGGGTGCTGGCGGGCCGGAGGATCGTCGAGCTTCAGGCGGCGCTGCTGCGATCGGAGAAATCGGCGAGCGTGGGCCAGGTGGCGCTGGGGCTGGCCCAGGAATTTTCCGAGCCGCTGAGCCGTTTGCGGGACAATCTGATCGTTCTGCGACGTGACGCCCTGGATTTGGCGGAGCATGCCGGCATTCCGGGTTCATCCAGCGTAAGGACAGCGGATTCGATGTCGGTATCGTTCGCGCGATCGCTGGAACTGATCACGCCGCTGTTGAACACGGTCCGCAACCTGAGGGACTTCGCGGGCACCGATGAGTTTATCATGAAGCCGCTGGTCGTGTCCGACATCATCATGGACGTGGTGTCGATGGTTCAGCGATTGGCTGAATCGAAAGCGGTGGAGGTTCGAGTGGACTTGGCGGAAGTGCCGGCGGTGAATGGAAATGCGGGTAAGTTGAAGAAGGTGCTGCTGCATCTGCTGGTGAACGCATTCGATGCGGTGGAACGTCGCGGCACGATCATTTTGAGCGCCGCCGCAGACGCGGACCAGGTAGTGATCGAAGTGGAAGACAACGGCCGAGGCATCGATCCGGCGCAACTTCGGCACATCTTTGAGCCGTTTTATGCTCTGCACCATCCGGCGGACCGACGGCCGGGCCTGGGGATGTCGATTAGCGATGCGATCATTCGAGAGCATGGGGGAACGCTGAATGTTGAAAGCGAAGTGGGCCGTGGAACGACATTTACAATTCGCTTACCGCTTCAAGGTCCGGAGGCGGCTGCCCGAGCCGCGATCGCGGCTCCAGTGAACGATGATAAAGCGGTGGGAGCGATGTGAGTTTCGAGTATGGGAATGGCATGGGGATCTGGGAATGCGGCAACGGGAATCTTGACAGTCCTGGGAGGAGGGTGAATGATAATTGGCTCGACATTGACGGGCACTTGTAGCTCAATTGGATAGAGCGCCAGCCTACGGAGCTGGATGTTTCAGGTTCGAGTCCTGCCAAGTGCGTTTTTCCTAATTCTAGAAAAATGGCGTCATTCCATTGAGGACCAGCGTGCGCGCATGATCGAGGAGCGGAGGGTGAAGTACATACCGAGGATGATGATGGTTTCGGCGGCGAGGAACCAGAGGAACCAGCCGGAGGACCAAGCCCACCAGGCGAGGCCGGAGAGGGCGAAGGCGATGGCCATGGCAATCATGACGACAAGGCCGCGGGTGGTGGATTTGGCTTCTTCGACCGGAAGGGAAAGTGGGAGACCGCCACCGCCGAGGTTGGGGACCATGGCATAGACGGGGAGAGCGATCAGGCCGGGGAGAATCCATAGAAGCTGGGCAAGATCGTGATGGAGGAGCCAGACAACCAGGGCAAAGATGAGGATGATTGGAACTGTGATCAGCCAGAGAATGGCATGACGAGCGCCAGCGCAGAGAGGCGCCGGGCCGGGGATGGGGGCGACGCGGAAGATGTCGGCGGCTTGCCATTGTTGGGAATATTGGAGAAGCGTGATCCCCATGTGTGGAATGAGGGCCAGGTAAGCGCCGATGAAAGCGATTCCGAGGAGGATGAATCGGACGAACAGCCAAGCCAGGCGCGTTCCGATCAACTGCCGGGCGGCGAACGGCGGCCTCGTCGGCGCGGACGTCGAGGCGGCCGTCGGCGGCGCGGCGGAGCGGAGGACGGGCTTGCCGGATCGATTGCCGATGAACTAGGACCGACGGCGGCGCCAGAGGTGACGAGCGCGGTTGCCGATTTCGACGGATATTCTTCGCAAGCCGCGCCGCCGGC
>CAZCKE010000263.1:0-6247 GCA_964499005.1 uncultured Tepidisphaeraceae bacterium | reverse complement strand
TGTTCTTTGGCGCGATAATGGGCGCCATCGGGGGATTGTTTCTCCTCAAAGATTTCAACCTGGCCCACCTGGATCGCTTCGTGCCCGGGTTCGCTATCGTGCTCGTATCCATCGTCCTGGCAGTCGTCAGCGGCTACATCGGCTTACAAAATGCCAGTGCGTTGGGAAATCAATATCTTCTGCGTCGAGCCCGGCATTTCATTGCGATGCGGCCGGACAAGATCGTGGACCCTTCCCGCCCCGATCTGATGGCCTTTTTTGTCGAGGTCGCGCCGCGCCAGAACTGGCAACGGCTCATGCTGGAGACGGCGACGGATGTCGGATTTTTACAAGTCGATCCCCGGCTGGGCGAACTGCGATTCGAGGGAAATAAAGAGCGTTACAAAATTCCCGGCGCGGCCATCGAGAATTGTTTGATTGAGCAGGTCAATCCGCCGGGGAACACGCGCACCGTTTATCATTTCGTGACCGTACGGGGCCAAACCGCCACCGCGCCCTGGGAAGCGCCGTTTTGTGTGCGGCAAGCCAAATTCTTTGTCGCCCCCAATCATCGCGCTCGAAGCGGCCAGGAGCTATACGCGGCGATCACATCGATCATTCCGGCTGCGCAGAAGATTCCCGTGATGACGACCGCTCCCATTCCAGTTGCATCCAGTATCATGCCGGGCCTCGATTATTCCTCGCCGCAATATCCGCTTCCAGCGTCGACCAGTTGGTGGAAGACTTACGGATTGCGATTGGTGATCGTTCTGTTTTTTGTCGCGTTTGGAATCTGGCGCGGCATCGCCACCCAGAATCAGCGCCGTCCCTTCAAAAATATTACGCAAATCCAAATCCCCGCGGGCGGCCCGTCGATCGCGATGAACTTGACCAACATCCGTCTCAACCAGCGAGTGTCCGACTCATCTCCCTATTTTCAGCCCGGCGGCGATTGGACCGTTTTCGATTGTGCTCCAACGCAGGATCCGCAGGCCTCTCTCACCGTGGGGGTTCAATCGCCTCGTAGCCCGATCGCCAGCACGGCGCTTCGATTCAGCAGCGTCTTGATTCTTTCCCCCAGCCGCGACTCAGGCAGCCGGCTGATTTCCGACTTGGCCACTTCACTTCAACAGCCGCTTCCGCCGCCGCGCCAGCCGCAGCCCCTCAAGCCCCTCAAGTTCGGCATCAATTGGCTCGGCGATCATCTGGCTCCGCCGGAAAATGCTTTCGCTGCCGGTGGAGGATCGTGGGTCGCAACCCAATGGTATGTGATCAATGAGGGGCTCAATTCGCAGATCTATTTTTTTTACGATTTGACCAGCGGCCGCGCCCAGTTCTCCCGCGCGACCAATGCCGAGGCACTGGCTGGCTTGGCCGCCGGGGTGCGCGACGGGCCTCTGCCGCCCCGAACGGCGCAAAACGATCCCAATTTCACGGACGATGGGCCGAAGGTGATCGATCTGGTCGCGCTGCCGGATTCGGTAAAATATGGAGCCAGTTTTGCCGAGGGGGGCAAGTTCGTGAAACTAATCGGACAAGGTTCGCCTTCCGATGCGATTGCATTTCCACTGGATAATTTGAGCAACCGTATTCCGCTGGCTCACGTCGAAGGGCGAATCGGGCGCATTTTTTTTGTTGATCCCGAAGCCCACTGCCTTCTGGTCAGCGAGCATGTCGGGATATGGGGAAAACCGAGCCCCGATGATCGAAATCGCTTTTGGTGGATAGACCGCGACGCTCAAAAGAAAAAAGAGGTGACGGGCCGGTGGAGTAAATTTGCCTTGCTCTTTGGCCCTTCCCCGGACGGACGTTACGCCGCCGTGACCGACTTTGAGGGAACCGTGCTGGACCAGCGGCGAACACTGATCGGTTACGTGGTGGATTTGCAAAGCGGCCGGTCCGCGAGGGTCGCGCAATCCGATCTGCATATTTCAGGTTGGATCGGCACCGGAGACGATCTGCGCCTGATTGTTCACGATCGGCGCGATACCGCTCGGGAAATCCTCGTCGATCCCGCGAGCGGCAAAACGATGTCCATCCAAGCGTCAGGCAAAGCCCAGCGCGATGACACGATTTCGCCGGACGGCAAACTCCGATACCTGTTGCACGAAAACACCAGTGTTGACATCATTGACGTCGCGACGGGCGATGCCCGCACGTTTACTTTCGAGAAGATCGACCGCAATATGCTGGATGAAGAGGGAATGGAATGGCTCAGTCCGAGATACCTTGCATTTGACGGCGAGCGCCCCTCATTTCTCGACGTCCGGACCATGAAGATGGGTTTTCTGCCGACCCTCGACGGCAAAAACGGTCCTCTCTCATTCGAGTATAGTCCCGATTTTAAATGGGCATTGATAACCACTGAGCAGGGCACTTCGGTCGGCCGCGTGAGTTTGCCCGCGGCCGCGGATTAATGGGAGCAATGAATGGACTCGATCAAGCAATGGATGGACAAAATCGATTCGATCGTCGCCGCCGGGCCGTTCGCCGACGATTGGGAATCGCTCAAGCGGTTCAATATTCCCCGCTGGTATGAGGACGCCAAGTTCGGCATCTTCATCCATTGGGGCGTCTTCTCGGTGCCGGCGTTCGCCAACGAATGGTATTCGCGCAACATGTACCGTCAGGGCACGCGCGAATTCGAGCATCACGTCAAGACATATGGCCCTCACGCGAAATTCGGCTACAAGGATTTTATTCCCAACTTCAAGGCCGAGCGTTTCGATCCGCGCGCCTGGGCCGCGCTCTTCAAGGAATCCGGCGCGAAATACGTCGTCCCCGTCGCCGAACATCACGACGGCTTTGCGATGTACGATTGCTCGCTGTGCAAATGGAACGCCATCAACATGGGCCCGCGCCGCGATATGCTCGGCCAGCTCTCCCAGGCGGTTCGCGACGCCGGCCTGGTCGGCGGGCTTTCCAGCCACCGCGCCGAGCATTGGTTTTTCTTCGACGGCGGGCGGCAATTTGATTCCGACGTGCAGGATCCCGCTTATGCCGATTTCTACGGCCCCGCGCAGCCGCGCATCGATGGCCACGGCCCCGAGGAACGCACGGTGGGCTCCCCCGATCAGGCCTACCTCCAGGATTGGCTTGCCCGCTGCTGCGAAGCTGTCGACAAATATCGCCCCCAGGTCGTCTATTTCGACTGGTGGATTCGAAACCTCGCCTTCGAGCCCTACTTGAAAAAATTCGCCGCCTACTACTACAACCGCGGCGCGCAGTGGAATCTGCCGGTCGCCATCAACGGCAAGATGGACGCCTTCCCTCCCGGCGCCGTCCTTTTCGACATCGAGCGCGGTCAATTGAAAGAGATCCGTCCGGTCCTCTGGCAATGCGACACCTCGATTTCCAAGATTTCCTGGTGCGACGTCGAAAACAATGAATACAAAACCTCCACGTCCATCATTCATGACCTGATCGACGTCGTCAGCAAAAACGGCACGATGCTTCTCAACGTCGGCCCCAAATCCGACGGCACCATCGTCGAGCCCGAGCAGCAAATTCTGCGGGACATCGGCCGATTTCTCGCCCGCGTGAGTGAAGGTTTCTACGCGTCGCGCCCCTGGAAAATCTACGGCGAAGGCCCCACCGAAGTGGCCGAAGGCGCTTTCACCGATACCAAGCGCCAGGCTTTCACGCATCAGGATATTCGCTTCACCACGCGCGGTGACGCGCTCTATGCGTTTGCCTTGGGCAACCCGTCCGATGGCCGTATCACGATCCGCTCCCTGGGCCGATCGTCCGGAAAATACGACGGCGAAATCGGATCGGTCACCCTTTTGGGCGGCGGCCCCCTGCGATTCGACCGCGGCGATACGGAACTGACCGCTCATCTCCCCTCGGCCGCTCCCGTCGAGCATGCCATTGCCTTGAAAATCTCGCGAAAACAATAACGCCAGCCCAAGGCTGCCATGCAATATGTCATGCCGATCGAGCTTCACGACAGAATTATCACTGCCGCTTATCGTGCGCGCGGCTATACCCCTGACGAAGCCGCCGCCGCCGCCGCGCAAGGCCGCACTGCCTCCCGTCATGGCATCAAGACTCACAATGGGCTCAAGGCATTGGCGCTCGACGATCATTTCGGCGCCAAAATCGGCGGAACCGTCCCCGGCGCGATGATCGAAAAACTCCCTTCCAAATTCAAAGCCGTTGCACGCTGGAACGCCAATAAAAAGCTCGGCCAGCCCGTCGGCTATGCTGCCCTGGCGGAGGCGATGCGCCTCGCCGACGAATTCGGCATCGGCGCCGTCGCCGTCGATAATGCCTTCCACTATCTCTGGGGCGGCGGCTACGTCATCGACGCCGCCGACAAGGGATACATCGCGTACACCTGTTGCACGGCCGCGCTGGCCCAGGTCGTTCCCTTCGGCGGAAAATATCCCACTCTGGGCACCAACCCTCACTCCTGGGGATTTCCCACCCGCGAAACGGTCGGCTTTCCCATCTGCATCGATTGGGCCAGCAGCGTCATCGCTGCCGGTCAAATCGGCCAGCGCCTTCGCGAAGGTAAAATGCTCCCGCCCGGCAGCGCCGTCGACAAAGACGGCAACGAAACCATCGATCCCAAGCAAGTCGCCGCTCTTCTCCCTTTTGCCCAGCACAAAGGGTACGGCCTGGCCCTGATCGACGAACTCTACTACGCCTATACCGGCGGCTCGCTCCCCACGCTCCGTAGCCGCTGGAAGACCGGCCCCGAAGATGAAAAACGCACGCCGACCTTCTTCTTTCAGTGCATCCGCCCTGAAGCTCTCGACTGCGGCGATTTCGCCAAGGGCCGCTCGCAATCGCAAAACGTCAAGGCGGTAATCGACGACATCCTCTCCCACGGCAACGAGCATTGCCTTTTGCCGGGCCAGCCGGAGGCCAAGGCCGCTGCCCTCAGCGATAAAATGGGCGGCTTGCTTTTTCTGCCTTCCGAGATCGATGAATTTGAATCCATCGCCAAGGAGGCCAAGGTCGATTTCGATCGCTCGGCCCTTCGCCCCGTGCAAATTTAGGGAATTTGAGATGCGGTTCGAATCCCGTTTTCAATCGCAAATTCCCCGCTACAATCCCCTCCCATGATCGATAAGCTCAAGCGGCTCATCCGCGACATCCCGGACTTTCCCAAGCCTGGAATTCTCTTCCGCGATATTACACCTTTGCTGGCGGACCCTGCCGGGCTGGCTCTCTCCGTTGAGTTGATGGCCAATCCCTTCCGCGGCAAAAACGTGGACCTGGTCGTCGGCGCCGAAAGCCGCGGCTTCATTTTCGGCACCGCCGTCGCTCACTGTCTCTCCAGCGGTTTTGGCCTCATCCGCAAGCCCAACAAATTGCCTCACAAACGCATCTCCAAAACCTACGACCTCGAATACGGCGTCGATACCTTGGAGATGCATGCCGACGCCATCGTCAAAGGCCAGCGCGTTCTGGTCGTTGACGATGTCCTGGCCACCGGCGGGACCATGAAAGCCTCTTTGGAACTCGTCGATGAATTGGGCGGCGAACTGGTCGGCATCGCCGTTCTGATCGAATTGACCGCTCTCAATGGCCGCGCGAAAATCGCTCCCCGTCCGGTCCATTCTGTTTTACAATATTGATCTTCAACCCGTTCTGATATTTCGAAAGGAAAACGTCAATGCCTCTGATGACCACCAAGCCGATGTTCGACCTCGCCTACTCGGGCGGATTTGCCGTCGGCGCGTTCAACGTCAACAACATGGAATTGGCCCAGTCGATCATCGACGCCTGCGCAAAAGAGAAGTCCCCCCTTATTCTTCAGATTAGCAAAGGCGCGCGCAAGTACGCCAATATCCGCTACCTCAAGCACATCATCGACGCCGCCGTGGAAGAACATCCCGAGCTGCCGATCGCCATCCACTGCGATCACGGCGACACGATCGATCTCATCCAGGCCTGCATCAACGACGGCTACACCAGCGTCATGATCGATGGCAGCCATCACCCCTTCGATGAAAACGTGCATCTCTCCGCCGATGCCGTCAAGCTCGCCCATGCCAATGGCGTCGTCGTCGAAGCCGAACTGGGAATGTTGGGCGGAATCGAGGAAGACGTCGTCGGCCTCGACGCCGAGGAATACGAGAAAAACGTGGAGAAATTTCTGACCGATCCCCAGCAGGCCGTGGATTTCTGGAAGCGCACCGGCATCGACAGCCTCGCCGTCGCCATCGGCACCAGCCACGGCGCCTACAAGTTTAAGCACGAGGCCAAGCTCGCCTTCAACCGCATCGAGCAGATCATGAAAACTTGCCCAGGACTG
>CAZCKE010000262.1:0-6270 GCA_964499005.1 uncultured Tepidisphaeraceae bacterium | reverse complement strand
GTCGAAGGGTTTATCAAGGTTCTGGAGTATCTCAAGGGCGTCAAGGGACACGTCGAATCCCATCTCTATCAGGACTTGGAGGCGGGGGGCAGCTATCTGATCATGAGCCAATGGGATTCGAAGGAGAGCTACGGAGCGTTTTTACAGAGCGATGCGTTTAAGCAGGTGACGAGCTGGGGGAGGGCGGAGATTTTGAAGGGGAGGCCGCGGCATCGGGTGTATGCGGATGCGTGAATGATCGTGGAAGCCGGAATACGGTTAGAATGAAGATCGAGGCTCAGCCATGATGAACATATCTCTTGATTCTGAAACGGAAAAACTCCTAAAACGGCAAATGAAGCGTGGGCGATATGAAAGGCCGCAGGACGTAATTCTTGCGGGGCTGGCGACGCTTGAGCAGCAGGATCAATTGGGGGACTTTGCGCCGAGTGAACTCGACGGGTTGCTTGCCGTTGCAGACGCTGAAATTGCACGGGGAGATGTTGTGGACGGCGCCAAAGCACTGCTTCAGCGCCGCCGACGCAGGGGTGGGTGGGCCAAGAGGGCGGGATGAAATACCGCGTCACGCGCCGAGCGGATCGCGATTTGGAAGTCATCTGGGAACGTATCGCACGAGACGACGGGACCAGGTCGCGGATCGTATCGAACGTGAATTGCACGAGGCGATGACGCTACTGGCCGAAAACCCTCTTGCGAGGCATCGGCGCGCTGACGTTAAAAATCCTCTCTACCGATTTTGGAGCGTATATCGCTTCTTGATCGCTTACCGTACCGATCTGAAGCCTTTAACGATTGCTCGAATTTTGCATGGTGCTTGCGATATGCGGGCGATGTTTCGCTGATCATCGCTTGGCGCCGGCCAATTTGCGGCAGACGTCGGCGACTTTGGAGGCGTTTTCCGGGCGCTGCCAGGGTTCTTTTTCGAGAAGAGACATCACGAGATTCTGGAGATCGGGTTCGAGATCGGAGCGGCGTTTTTTGATGTGAGGGGGTTGGGTGGAGGCGAGTTCCTGGGCGATGGAGCGGAGATCGGTGCCGCGGGGTTGGATGGGGGGCTCGCCGGTGAGCCATTCGTAGGCGATGACGCCCAAGGCGTAGAGGTCGGCTTTGGCGTCGATGTTTCCGCCTTTGGCTTGCTCGGGGGCCATGTAGGAGGGAGTTCCGGCAGCGGGGGCGGTGGAATTGGCGGCGGGGCGGGCGATATGGGCGATCCCGAAATCGACCAGAACGGGTAGCAGATCGGGGTTGACGATGACGTTGTCGGGCTTGAGATCGCGATGGATGACGCCGCCCTCGTGAAGAGCGGCGAGGGCGCCGGCGATCATTTCGAGATAGCGGAGGATGGTGGTGATCGTCGTGCGCGGCTCGGTCATGATTTTGCGAAGAGAATTTCCCTGGACGAAATCGGAGACGAGGTAGAGTTCGCCCTGCTCGTCGAATCCGACGCCGCTGATGCGGACGACGCCGGGATGGCGGACGCGGGAGGCGGCTTCGAGCTCGAGTTTGGCAGAGGCGATCAAGCCTTTTCGGCGGCGCACGTCGTAGAGCTTGGCCAGGCGGAAGCGCTTGATGGCGACATCACGGGCGCGGATGGGATCATAGGCGCGAAAGACTTCGCCGAATGAGCCGCCGCCGAGGCGTTCGATGACGACGTAATCCTCGGAGGGAGTGGTGGGAGCGCCGGGGGCGGGGCGTTGGGTGACAATTCGGCGGTTGTTTTCCTCGATAACGCCTTCAGAAAGTTCAAGGCGGGTCATTTCCTGCTTGAGGATCGGGAGATATCGGGCATACCCGTCGGATCGGGCGCGCTGCATGCCTTTGAAGAGGCAATCCTCGGCGGTGGCCTTGAGCTTTTGCTTAAGCAGGGCTTTAGCGAGAGAAAGCCGGGCGGGAATCTCCAAGTCGGGCAGGTCGGCTTTGGCGAATGCGGTGACGGCTTGCTCGAGCAGTTCAGCGGCTTCGGGTTTGTCGGTGGCCAGAGAGAGTTCACCCTGGGCGGCGGTAAGCACCTGCTCGAGGTAGGGTTCTCCGCCATTGCCTAACGTTTTTTTCGCCTGGGCGAGAGAAAGGGCGGCTTCGTCAAAGTGTCCCCGGCCGATTTGCAGGAGGGCCATGTCCTTGTGGGCGAAGAAAGCGAGGTCGGAATATTTGCGGGTGGCGGCCAGATCGATGCATCGCTGGAGCGAGGCTTGCGCGGCGTCGAGATCGCCGGCGGCCAAGTGCGTGCGGCCGATGTCTTCGTGCATGCGAACCTCGCCGCGTGCGTCGCCGATTTCGATGGAGAGCGTCAGATCGCGGTCGAAGCATTCCAGGGCATCTTCGTATCGACCCAGGCGGAGGTGGGCACGGCCGATGTTGCCGAGGGTTATAGCGATGCCGGCTTTGTCGCCAAGGAATGTTTTGTCAACGAGGGAAAGGGCGAAAAAATGGAGAGCGAGGTCGAGGCGGCCCCGCGCGGATTCGAGGGAGCCGATGGTGTCATAGACCTGGGCGCGAGCGCCGGAGTCCTGGAGCTTGCGGTAAACGGCGACCGCCTTGAGGAGCAGATCGATGGCGGGGCCGGTGCGGCGGAGCTTGCCCTCGGCGAGTCCGGCGACGTGATAGGCGCGGGCCATGAGAGGGGAGTTGGGGGCGGCGCGTTGGATGACGCCGCGGGCGACAACCAGGGCCTCTTCAACGCCACTGCGCTCGCGAATATCCAGCAAGGCAATTTCGATGAGACAGGCATCGCCCAGGGCGGAACGGGCTGCTTGGAAATCCCGACGAGCCTCGGCATCCCGACCGAGCTGAGCCCGGGCCTGAGCTCGGGCGAAAAGCTGGTCGGGGGTGGAGGCGCTGCCATCGGCAAGCTGGGCGAGTTGAGGCAAAGGAGGTGGGCTCATATCCGGTTTCAATTTCAAGAATTATCGCAGTATGCCATGGCATGCAAGAAGTCATGACGGGCGCATCCTACCAACAGGAAGGCTCCGTGGACGTGTTGTAGTCAAGATTTCCTTGCAAAGCGGGAGCAAAGTCCGATGATGTCACCGCGCAATCATTTCAACCACCATTTGGAGGCATCCATCATGAGGTTCTTAGCGTTGGTCGGACTGGTTCTTTCCACCGTTTTGGCGATTCCCCTGGCGGCGTCAGCGGAAACCGATTCGGACATGCTGGAGAGGACCATCGGGGGGGTGGTGACCGTAGCCGTTTATAAAAGCTCGGACCTCAATCAGCCATTTGGCTTTGGCGGGTCGGATGCCTATGAGAAACTGCTGGACCTGAGCGGAGCGACCTGTTCGGGGTCGGGGTTCTGCATCGAACACAATGGCAAGAAGTACATTATCACGAATTGCCATGTGATCGAGGGGGCGACGTCCGATGCCGGGGCGATCGCCTGCTTCAACACGAGCGCCACGAAGTATCCGATGAAGATCGCGGGGGCGGATTCGTTCATCGATATCGCGGTTCTGGAATTTGCCGACAAGCAGCCGGGGCCGGAGATCTCGCCGTTGAAATTCACGACGGATCAGCCGCGGCTGGGACAGAAGGTTTTCGCTATCGGCAACCCGTATGGCGAGTATCCGTACGCGGTATCCGATGGAATCATCGGCGGGCTCAATCGAGTGCGGGATGAGCTAACGGGGAAATTCGGATATCTGGAGAGCACGGCGACGGTTGCCTGGGGCAACAGCGGCGGGCCGCTGGTCAATGAGGCGGGGGACGTCGTGGGGATCAATACGGGGATTGAGATTCGCTCGCGCTTCAACCAGTTTGTCATTCAGCCGCAGATCAACTTCGCGTTGCAGGCCAGTTCGGCGATGCGGGCGATCAACGACATCATTGACGCGGGCCATGTGCGGCGGCCGTTCCTGGGCGTTTCGTTCTCGCAGGATTTTGGCATATCGAAGGAGAACAACCAGACGCAGACGTACAGCCTGAACGATAAGCCGATCATCGGCGACATTTTACCCGGCTCACCGGCGGATGGTCCTCTGACGCCGTTCAAGGGAGCGGTGGTAACCCGGATCAATGACCAGACAGTCGGCAGCATTGAAGAGGTTTTGGCGGCCATGGAGGGATTGTCGGCTGGAGCCGATTGCACGCTCTGGCTGGATCACAACGGGCAGACGGACAAAGTGACGATCAAAGCGCAGGAAATGACCGTCGAGCACAGCACGGCGTGGGCGCAGCGGCTTTTGTCCCAGCGAGGCGTAACCATCACGCAGACCAAGGACGGAGTTTTTGCCGCCCAGAACCGCGAGGAACCCTCGCAAAAAGGCGGCAATTCCGGCCCGAATGTCCAAACCGCCGGAGCGCAGACGGGCAACGATCAGGTCACGACGCCGTTGCAAAAATTTTTGCAGCAGTTCCAGTACCAGAATCAACAGCATGGCTTTAAAGCCGGTCCGCCTCCGGGTCCCCAGCAAGCGTCCCCGCAGACTCCTCAAGGGCCGCAAGAGATTCCGATCATCGCGCTGGGGGTGTTTGATGATGATGGGAATGCTGTTTCGTGCTGGCGAGTGAATAATCTCAACGACCTGGGAATGGCGATCCGCATCGCGGCGGAGGCAGGGAAAGTAGACCTGGCGACGCACGGCGATAATGGGAAATTGAATCTCCTGCGAGTTTGGCTGTCGGGGGATGAGAAGAAACTGAGTCAGACGTTGTTGTATTGAAGGATGGCGTGATGGGAAACCCACGGCAAGGCCGTGGGCTTTTCATTGGATGATGAGGATGCGACGGGTTGGGATTGTCATTTTCGCAGGACTCGTGGCGGCATGGAGTGCCGCGCGGGCGGGCGCCGCGGAATTGACGGTTGAGCAGAAGCTCGATGCGGCGGAGGGGGTGTACGAGCGGCTGGCGCAGGCGATTGGAGACAGCCGGCCGGCGCCGCGATTGCGGATTCGCTCGCACATTCAGGTCGCGATGTACCGGCCGGATCGGCGGGAGATTGATCTGGACGAGAGGGCGTTTGATCTGTGCCAGTCGATGCCGGACGCAAATGCGGCGCTGGCGGTATTGCTGGGGCATGAGCTGGCGCATTACTACGGCAATCACGGGTGGACGGGGGAATTCGGCAACGTGCTGGCTCCGGACCTTCAGCAGAGTTTTAAGATTCTGAACAGCCAGGACCGAATGCGCTGCGAGATGGAGGCGGATTATTTCGGCGGATATTACGGTTATCTTGCGGGGTATGACACGCTGGAGACGGCGCCAAAATTGATCGACGCGATCTATCAACACTACGAGAGCATGGAAGGATATCCGAGCAAGCAGGAGCGGGAGGAGATTGCCGGCGAAGCAAAAGAAAAGTTGGCGGGGATGATTCCGGTATTTGAGTCGGGGAATTTGCTACTGGCGCTTAAGCAGTATGAGGCGGCGGCGATTTGCTTTGATTACATCGCGCGGGATTTTCCCAGCCGGGAGATTTTGAACAACGCGGGTGTGGCGCGGGCGCAATTGGCGATTTCGATCTTGCGGGCGGACCCGAAACTGGGGGAGTTTGTGTACCCGTTTGAGTTGGATGCGGATACGCGATTGCGACAGGATTCGGTGACGGCGCGGGGGATCAGCGCGGAAGACCGACAACGGGCGGCGAGACTTTTAGGCGCGGCGGAGCACTGTTTTGACGAGGCCAAGAACAAGGACCCGGAGTATGGGCCGGCGTATGTGAATCTGGCCGGCGTGTATGACCTGATGGGGGAATCGAAATTGGCGGGAGCGTTTGCGGATAAAGGGGCATCCGTTGCCTCGGGATCATCCGATCCGCTGACGATCGGCGACGCGATGGTGATGCTGGCGATCGTCAGTGCGCACGATGGGCGGACCAAGGATGCGGCGGGGGCGTTGCACGATGCTCAGAAGATTTTGCCCGAATTGGCGGCGGCGAATTTGCGGGCGCTGGCCGAGGGCGATTCGGCCGCTGCGCAACCAAGCGCTGCGCCTTCATCCACAGATAGCGAGCCGCTGGCAAATCTGGCCGGCGGGCCGGATGTGTCGATGGAAGAGCCGCCGTACCGGACGGTTTCGATCAGCTCGGAGATGGCGGATCAGCCGGATATGAAGATTCGCTCGAAGCAGATGGATACATGGCAGGGGCAATGGCTGCCGGGCACGAGTTCTGGGCCTTCTTCTTTCCGCGGGAATTCGCCAGTATTGCGCCCGGGTACACACGTTCTTTATGCCTATGCCGGCGATGGCCAGACAGCGGATTCCAGCCTGACGGGCGCACAGAGCAGCCCTGTCTCTGGCCAGATCGCGGCGTATTTCTTCGCCTTCGCCCCCACC
>CAZCKE010000261.1:0-6283 GCA_964499005.1 uncultured Tepidisphaeraceae bacterium | reverse complement strand
ACTGCGGGTATGTGCTACAGGAGAAGTAGAATTGCTCTAGAAAAACGGCTCGTCGTCGCTTCTTGCCAGCCTCCGCCATCCGCGGCGCACCGCCGCGCGGGAGGTTTTGAAACAGCTTCTAACCATCCCGGCGGCGAAGCCGCTCGGCTCTGAAGGACGGAGGCACGGGGTCGTTATTGGTTGATTTCGCGCAGGAGATCTTTTTGTGCCCTGGGGGCGGCGGCGAGGAAGGGGGCTTTGGCCCCGGAATAGTTGCGGAGGTCGAAGGGAAAGATGGGTTTGCCGTCGGGGGAAGTGACCAGGCCGCCGGATTCGATCACGACGGCGGCTGGAGCGACAAGGTCCCAGAGCTTGCCGTTGACGGTGATGGCGCCGTGAGCGACCCCGGAGGCGACGTGGACGGCTTCGAGGGCGGCGGAGCCAAGGATGCGGATTTTCCAGTTCGTTTGGGAGAGCCAGCGGGTGGGGTAGGCGGGGAGACGGCCCTGGGGATCGAGGAGATTACTCGTCAGCATGAGGACGGAGCTGTCAGCGAGGGGAGTGGTGATGGCGGTGATGGGGTGCGTGGTCCGAGGGCTTGCGCCCTCGGCTATTAAGTTGGGCATTGTGAGGTGGGCGCCGTGGGATTTGGCGGCGGCGTACATGTGATCGCGGGTGACGTCGTAGACAACGCCCAGGATGGGATGGCCGGCGTCGAGCAGGCCGATGCAGACGGCGAAGGCGCCCAGGCCGGAGAGAAAATTGTTGGTGCCGTCGATGGGGTCGATGACCCAGTTGCGGCCGCTGGGGTTGGGGACGTCGAAAGTGATGGCGTCGCCGGTTTCGTTTTCCTCGCCGATGATGCCGTCGGTGGGGAATTGCTTGCGTAGGGCGGCGACGATCAGGCGCTGGCTGGCGCGGTCGGCCTCGCTGACGGCTTCATCGTGGCGTTTGGTGAGGCGCTGGACTTTGCCGTAATGCTGGAGAACCAGGGAGCCGGCGGAACGGGCCAGGTCGGAGACGAATTGGAGGTCGGTGGAAAGATCCATGTTCTTGGCTCTTGGTTCCTTGTTCTTCGTTCGTTGTTATTTGCTCTTTGTCATTTGTCATCGCCCTGATGAGGGTGACTGGAAGGGGAGAGTAGTGATGTGGGGAACGGCGTCAAACTTTGAGCGGGGGAATCTCGTGGATGATGCAGGATGAGGGCAGGGTGAAAGTGAAGGTGGTTCCCTGGCCGGGCGTGCTGGTGAGAGTGATATCGCCGCCCATGGCTTTAAGGAGCCGGCGGGAGATGGAGAGGCCCAAACCTGAGCTGCGGCCACGGTCGCGATCGCGGGAGCTGCTTTTGAGCTGGTGAAATTCGTCGAAAATGCGATCGTGATTCTCGGGGGCGATTCCGATGCCGGTGTCGGCAACGCTGATCCGCAACGTGCCGTCGGCATTGGCCTGTGCGGTGACGTGGACCTGGCCGGCGTCGGTGAATTTGATGGCGTTGCCGACCAGATTGACCAGGATGCGCGAGAGCTTGATGCGGTCGGCATGGAGGCGGATATTGTTTTGGGGAGGGCGGTATTCAAAGGCGATCTTTTTGGCGTCGGCCAGCGGTTGAAGGCGCTGGCATTCGTCGTTGAACCAGGGAGTGAAATCGAAATCCGCGGCGCGGAGCTCGAGGCCGCCGACGTCGAGGCGAGAGACATCCAAAACGTCGCTGACGAGATTGATCAGGTTCAGCGAGCTTTTCTGAAGCTCGCGCGCCAGCTCCGGGATGTCCTCGGCAAGCTTGGAATCGGCCGCCGACCGCTGGATCAACTCGGCCAGGAGACCGATGGCATTGGCAGGCGTGCGAATATCGTGACTGGCGGCGCCGAGGAAACGGCTTTTGCGAAGGGAATCTTCCTCGGCAGTTCGGCGACGAAGATCCAGCTCCTGATGAAGAAGCTTTTGCTGCTCGATGAGGTCCTGAAGCTTGCGATGCTGTGCCGCCAGCTCGATGGTGCGCAGGCGAAGGGTGCGCTGACGGCGAAGTAACGCATCGACGACGACGGCGACCAGCAGAAGATCGGCTTGGACCATCCCGATGCGAAGCAGCCGGGCATTAAAGGTGAGCGTGGGATCGGGCGCGGGGCCGATGACGAAATAGCGTATGGCGGAAATGGCGATACAGGCGATGACGGCCATCCAGACCAAGCCGCGATTGCGCGTCGTCCAGCCGGCGATGACGATCACGGCGCTATAACCGATCGGAAGCGACTGATGCGCGAAGATATCCAGGCGCAGCCAAGCGGTGGCGGCAATCAAGACGACACAGACCAGCGCGGAAAGCCACAATGGTGGATGGCCTTCTGCCGGCTGCATATCGAGGTCGCTCATTCAGGGCCTCAGTTTAAGTCATCGTGAGCGGGGCCATGAGTTGCAAATGTGTCACAACGAACGCGGCGAGCCCATTCTAGAGGATTGAAATGATCGTGGCAAAACGGCGCATGCGAAAAACGATCACCCACTTGCAAAGATGAGACCGCTTACCGCGATCAAACGTCGAAGTACTTGGCCTGGGGATGATGGGCAATCAGCGCATCGGTGGATTGCTCAGGGACGAGCATGAAATTTTCTGTGAGGTGGACTGCAATCTCCCGAGGGTGCAGGAGCTCGATGATCTTCGAGCGATCCTCGAGGTTGGGGCAGGCGGGATAGCCGAAGCTGTAACGGCTGCCCCGATATTTCTGGTGGAACAATTCAGCAATGTGCGGGGAATCTTCGTTGCTGAATCCCAACTCCTGGCGAATGCGCTTGTGCCAGTATTCGGCCAGAGCCTCGGCGCTCTCGACGCCCAGGCCATGGAGATACAAATAATCCTGATATCGATCGGATTTTCGCAGCTCCTCGGCGGCGGCGGTGGCGCGGTCGCCGACGGTGACCAGTTGGAGGGGCAAGACGTCAAATTCATTCGAATCGACGGGGCGGAAGAAATCGGAGATGCATAATCGGCGGCGAGTGGATTGGCGCGGGAAGGCGAAGCGAAGGATTTCCCGCGGCGCTGATCGGGGATTGCGGCTGCCCTGGGTAAATTCGCGCGGATCGTAGACGATCAGGTCGTCGCCATCGGATTGAACGGGGAAATAGCCGTAAACCACTTTGGGCTCGATCAGCTTTTGCTCTTTGGCCTGCTGTTTCAATTGCTCAAAAATGGGCAGGGCTTTTTCAGAGATGAGTTGTTCGTATTGGTCCGGGGTAAGGCCTTTTTGGCGAAAGCCCCATTGGCCGGTGAAGAGCGCGGTCTGGTTGATGAATGGAATGATGTAGCCGGGATGGAAATCGGTGACGACGCGGCGGCCCCAGAATGGGGGCGTGGGGATGGGGTTGTCGCGCGGGATTGTGGAGGTTGGCGAATCGGCCTGGGCGGTCAGGATGTGGCCGAATTTTTTCTGGCTCTGAGCGCGAAGCTGGCGCCGGCGGCTGGATCGCTGACGCTGCTGATCAACGGCGGATTCGACGCGGCCGGTGGAGATATTGTCCATCGCGGCCAGGCCTTCAAAAGCATCTTTGCAATAAAGCAGCGGGCCGTGATAGAGATCGGCCAGGGTTTCCTCGGCGTAGTCGCGCGTGAGGGCGGCGCCGCCGAGGAGGACGGGAATCTCGATGCCCTGGGCGTTCATCTCTTCGAGATTTTCCTTCATGACGGCGACGCTTTTGACGAGCAGGCCGCTCATGCCGATGGCATGGGCTTGTTGTTCTTTTGCCGCGCGGAGAATTTCGTGGACGGGCTGCTTGATGCCGAGATTGAAGACGGTGTAGCCGTTGTTGGTAAGAATGATATCGACGAGGTTCTTGCCGATGTCGTGAACGTCGCCTTTGACGGTGGCCAGGACAATTTTGCCCTTGGAGGCGCCCTGGGACTTCTCCATGAAGGGCTCGAGGTGGGCGACGGCGGATTTCATTGTCTCGGCGCTTTGAAGGACGAAAGGCAGTTGCATCTGTCCCGAGCCGAACAGTTCCCCCACCACTTTCATGCCTTCGAGGAGAATATTGTTGATGATGTCGAGGGCGGAATATTTTTTCAGGGCCTCGTCGAGATGGGTGATGAGATCGCGCTTTTCGCCGTCAACAATGTGGCGTTTGAGCTGCTCTTCGAGCGGGAGTGATTCGGCGGGAACCGGGACTGTCCCATTTTTTTCTGTTTCGTCGGGAAACAGGGAGATGAAATGGGTCAAGGGGTCGAAATTTTCCTTGCGGCGATCGTAGATCAGGTCGAGGGCGGCGGACCATTTTTCGGGATCGATTTTGTTCTGGGGAAGAAGTTTGCTGGCGTGAACAATCGCGCCGACGAGGCCGGCTTCCCGGAGTTCATGCAAAAAGGCGCTGTTGAGAACAAGACGAGCGCTGGGCTTGAGGCCGAAGCTGACGTTGCTCAATCCGACGACCGTGTGGCAACGAGGGAGTTGCCGGGAAATTAATCGAGTGCCTTCGATGGTTTCCAGCGCGTTGCGGCGGTCGGCTTCGATGCCGGTGCTGATGGGGAGAACCAGGGGATCGAAGAGGAGGTCTTCGTCCTTGAGGCCGAATTTATCGACGGCCAGGTCGCGGATTCGCCGGGCAATGGAGAGCTTACGGTCGGCGGTGCGGGCCATCGCGTTTTGCTTGTCTTCATCGATGGCGCCGGCGACGACGGCAGCGCCGAATCGGCGCGCGATGGAGCAGATCAGGGCGATACGCTCCTCGCCGTCCTCAAGGTTCATGGAGTTCAGGATGCAGCGCCCGCCGACGAGTTTTAGGCCGGCTTCCATCACGCGCGCATCGGTGCTGTCGAGCATGAAGGGGACGCCGGGCTTGATCTGGCGGACGAAGCGGCCAAGGACTTCGTGCATGTCGCGTTGCCCGTCACGGCCGACAAAATCGACGCAGACGTCGAGGAGGTGGGAACCATCCTTCACTTCGTCGCGGGCCATGGAGACCAGGCCGTCCCAATCGTCGGATTGGAGCAATCGTTTGAACTGTCGCGAGCCGTTGGTATTGGTGCGCTCGGCGACGATCAGGTAGCTGGTGTCTTGCCGGATGTCCTCGGCGGTCATGAGGCTGGAGATCTGGGGCTTCACTGAGACGGCACGATTTTTGGGAGCGCGGCGGCCGACGGCTTGGACCAGTGCGCCAATGTGAGCGGGAGTGGTGCCGCAGCAGCCACCGACGATATTGACGCCGAAATCCTCGACGAAGCGCATCATGCCGCGGACGAAATCATCGGGCGTCAGGGGAAAGTGGGCTTTGCCGTCGACCATGACGGGCAACCCTGCGTTGGGCTGGATGCTGACCAGGCGCGGCCAGTGCTCGCAGAAATAGCGAACGTGCTCGGTCAATTCGGTAGGCCCGGTCGCGCAGTTGAGGCCGATGCAATCGACCTGATCGTAGGGAAAAATACTGGCGGCGACGGCGGAGGCGTCGGAGCCCATCAGCATCGTCTGCCCGGCATTCAAATCCATCGAAGCCTGCACCATGATGGGCAGTTTCACGCCCGCTTCGCGCATCGCATCGGTGGCGGCGTTGATGGCGCATTTGATTTGCAGCAGGTCTTGCGAGGTTTCGACAAGAAAGAGATCGACGCCGCCGGCAATAAGGCCGCGGCATTGCTCGGCGTAACTGTCGAGCATCGTGTCCCAATCGGTCATGCCCAGGGAGACGAGCTTGGTGCCGGGACCGATGGAGCCCGCCACGTAACGCGGGTGGTCGGGGGATTCGAATTTGCCGCAGGCCCTGCGAGCGATCTGCGCGGCGACGCGGTTGATCTCGGCGGTGCGGTCGGTGAGGCCGGCTTCGGCCAGGACGATCTTGTTGGCGCCGAAGGTGTTGGTTTCAACGACGTCGGAACCGACGGCGAGGAAGCTTTCGTGGATTTCCTGGATGATCTCGGGGCGAGTGAGATTGAGGATCTCGCTGATATTTTCCTGGTTGAGCCAATCACGCTGAAGGTCCAGCGGATAGGTATGGATCGCAGTCCCCATCGCGCCGTCGAAGAAGACGATGCGTTGGCCGGCAAGGTCGAGGAATGAAGGGCGAGCGCTCATAAGTGGTGCGAGATTATAGGTGGCGTGCGCTCAAGCACACATCACCGCTTTGCTGATCGGGAAAAAAACCGGCCGGGCATTAACGGGGAACCGGTCCCATATTGCGGTCGCGACACAGTTCTCCGGGCGGATTGAGGGCATCCACCGCCTTCAATTCCTCGGCCGTCAGCAGGACATTGAGCGCAGCCATGTTGTCGTTGAGCTGCTCGAGCGTGCGCGGGCGGATGGTCGGACAGGTTGCGCCGGGGAAC
>CAZCKE010000260.1:0-6289 GCA_964499005.1 uncultured Tepidisphaeraceae bacterium | reverse complement strand
CCTCCGGGTGCCCCCCGCCCTGCGGGTCAGTCTCTTGTACCCCTTTCATCCCTTCTCCGGCCGCCTGTCCCGGGAAGGCTTCATGTTTTTGCTCTCCCTGCATGCGGTCGCCTCCATCGGGGCCTGGTTCAACAATGCGATCAAGGATGCCCGCATGAGCCGCGACTGGCCCGCCATGCAGCGCGCCGCCTCCATGGTCCCCATCGACCGGGGCATCGTCATCGAACGTGGCCTGGACGACAACAAAACCCAATACCTGATGTACCTCACCGACCGCCCGATCCTGGACGAAAAATGGAGCGACTCCAGCGACCCGAGCGTCATCTGGGTCCTCTCCCCTCTGAGCCACACCGACACTCCCGGCTTCCACGCCATCTACCAACTCGAAGGCATCAAACTCCAGCGCCGTGACCCACCCACTACCCGTGCTACAGTCCCCTCCCCTGGTACTCCGGCCTTCGGCTCTGAGGCTCAGGCTCGAAGAGGGGAGGGCTAGGGTGGGGGCTTCTCGAAATGGACTAGGATTTCCACAGCTCAAAATGAAATTCAAACGCAGGGGAGGCGGGAAAACCCCATCAGGCCCCAAGCTGTTTTCCCGCCTCCCCCGCACCCCCTCCACCCATTCCGGCTTCCCCTCAACCGTCAAGCGAAAAACGAAGAAGAAACTCCGCGGCGACCGCGCGGAGCCCGCGACACAAAAAGGTGGTCGTATTTCCTTCCCGTGCCGGACGGTGTGAGGGGAAGCGGAAGAGGGTGGAGGGAGCCCGAGGGAGGCGGGAGAAAACTTTGGGGCCTTGATGGGTGTCTCCCGCCTCCCTCGGTCCGCGCATTTTGCATTTAAAAACGACCGCCTAGTTCACCCCAACTTCGCCAATTCCGCCTCGGCCTCCGCAAGCTGGTCCTTGGTCTGCTGAACCAGATGAGCCGGCGCCCGCGCCATATACGATTCATTTGCCAACCGCCCTCTGAGCATCTGCGAAAGCTTGGTCAATTCCTCACGCCGTTTTGTCGTACGCTCTTTTTCGGTGTCGATGTTTTTGAGGCGTGGAGCGAAAATCGAGCACCCTGCCGCCGCGGTCCTTGCACCGAAAAGCAATTGTTCATCATGCGTATCCCCGATTGACGAAATGGTGCAAACGGCAAGCGACTCAATTATCGCCTGATTCTCTTTCAACTTTAAAGCGAAATCTTCTTCGGCGACCGAAATAACAATTTCAGTCGTTTCCTTCGGTTTAACGTTATAGGTGTTCCGCAAATCTCGTATCGCGGAAATGATTTTCTGGATATCTGCAAAAAGACTCTCAATAGATTCATGGAATTCCCCCACCTTCGGCCACGCCGCCAGAATAATCCTCGGGCTCGTGCATCCCATGATCTTGCCCGGCAGTCCGCGCTCCTCCCGGGCCTCGCACAGCCTTCCCCAGATCGCCTCCGTGATGAACGGAATCATCGGGTGCATCAATCGCAGCGACCCGTCTAGAATCGCAGCCAGAATATTCGCCGTCTGCCCCGCCTTGCCCGCATCCCTCAGCGCCGGCTTGCTCGCCTCCACGTACCAATCGCAAAAATCCCCATAGAAAAAGTCGTAACACACCTTGGCATACTGATCGAACCGATACGCCCCCAGCGCCTCATCCGCATCCTTCACGGCTCGATTGAATCGCGACACGATCCACCGATCCGCCAGCGACCACTTGCTCTCATCCACGCTCTCGGGCGCAATCTTCTCCAAATTCGAGATTACAAAGAAATGCGCCACCTGCCAGATCTTGTTGCAAAATCTTGACCCGATATCGAATTTCTCCGAAGTATTCCTTCCCTGCGCATCCTTCTTCACCGGCATGCGCACATCCTGCGTCTCGGTCGCCATCTGCGTCAGCGTAAACCGCAGCGCATCGGCCCCGTGCGTCTCGATCACATCCACCGGATCGACGCCGTTCCCCCTCGATTTGCTCATCCGCTCCCCATGCCCGTCGAGGATCGTCGTATGAATATGCACGTGCCTGAACGGCACATCCCCCATGTTGTAAATCCCCGTCATCACCATCCTCGCCACCCAAAGCGTGATGATGTCCCGCGACGTCACCAGCGTGTCCCCCGGATACCACGTCTTGAGTTCCGGCGTCGAACACGGCCATCCCAGCGTGCTATGCGGCCACAGCGCAGACGAGAACCAAGTGTCGAGCACATCCGGGTCTTGTATATAGCCTGCTTTTTCAAATTCTGATTCGATGAATTGGAACCCAGGTCTGACACAAACATAATGGATGTATCCCTCGTCACTGAAAGGTCTAACCTGGGACGCAAATTCTGGAAAGACGGTTGTTCCTTTGGACACACTCATCGACTCGCCAGATCGGGATATCGATCGAAGCCATTTCTGAAAGCCTAACTCGTCTGGACTTGCCACAACTTTCGTCCACACCGGTATCCGATGCCCCCACCAAAGCTGTCGCGAAATCGGCCAATCCCTCTTCTCCCCCAGCCACGACAAATACGTCTGCGCATACCGCTCAGGATAAAACTTGATCGTCCCCTCCCTCACCACCTTCAGCGCCGGCTCCGCCAAATCCGCCATCCTCACAAACCACTGATCGCTCCTCAGCGGCTCAATCGCCGTCTTGCTCCGGTCGCTATGCCCCACCTGCGTCTCGTAAGGCTCCTCCTTCACCAGCAACCCCGTCGCGTTCAAATCCTCCACGATCTTCTTCCGCGCCGCCTCCCGCTTCATGCCGGCGTATTTCCCGCCGACGGAATTGATCGTCCCATCCGGGTTGAGGATGTCGAGAATCTCAATCTGATCCGCCTTCCCCTGATGCCGCTGCCACACCGCATAGTCATTGGGATCATGCCCCGGCGTCACCTTCACCACGCCCGATCCAAATTTCGGATCCACCAGAATGTCATCCGCAATGATCGGAATCTTCCTCCCCGTCAGCGGCAACTCTACGAATTTCCCGATCGCCCAGTTCCATCGCGTGTCTTCCGAGTGCACCGCCACCGCCGTATCCCCCAGCATCGTCTCCGGCCTCGTCGTCGCCACCGTCATGAATTGGTCCGACCCGTCGATCGGATACCTCACATGCCACAAATTCGTCTTCACCGTCTCGTGATAAATCTCATCATCCGAGATCGACGTCTGAAGCTGGATATCCCAATTCACCAGCCGCTTGCCCCGATAGATCAGCCCATCCTTGAACAATTTGAAAAAGGTCTCGCGCACCGCCCGAGCGCACTGCTCATCCAGCGTAAACCGCGTGCGATCCCAGTCGCACGAGGACCCCAGCCGCTTCAATTGCTCGAGAATCCGATTCCCAAACTGCTCTTTCCACTCCCAGATCCGCCGGACCAATTCTTCTCGCCCCAGGTCGTGGCGGGTCTTGTTCTCCTTCTCCTTGATCGTCTTCTCGACCACTGCCTGAGTGCCGATGCCCGCATGATCGATCCCAGGAATCCAGACCGTATTAAACCCGCGCATCCGATGCGTCCGGATCAAAATATCCTGCAACGTATCATTGATCGCATGCCCCAGATGCAACGCCCCCGTCACATTCGGCGGCGGAATCACGATGCAATACGGCTCCCCCGGCGAACCCGCCTCGGCGTGAAAACACTTCTCCTCCAGCCACATCTGATAGATGGGGCCCTCGATCGAAGCGGGATCGTATGTTTTGGAAATTTCACCAGGCATGGTCATTTGTTCTTGGTTCTTTGTTCCTTGTCACTCGCCGCAACCCGTGATTATTCACGGATGTCTGCAAAGAACAAGGAACCAGGAGCAAAGAACAAAAAACGCTAACCACTAATCACCAACCACTATCCGCTGTTCATTCTCCCTTCGGCACCAACCTCTTCCCCGGCCCGGCCTTAATCCCCAGCGCCCTCAAATATCGCCGCCTGAGCAAATTCCGCTTCCGCTCAATCTCCCCCGGCGTATTGCTCTCCAGCGGCATAAACCCACCCGCCTTGGTCCGATGTCCGCCTCCTTCGCCATCATTGCGCAAGAGCCGCCGAATCATGTCCGCCGCGGATAATTTTCCGCTGCTGGTTCGCAGGCTGATCACCAGCCGATTCTCATACACCGCCGTCACCAGCGCCCACTGCACGAGTTCAAATCGCAGCAGAAAATCCGCGATCACCGCCGGCTTCTCCGGCGTATCGATCGAGTCCAGATGCGAAATGATCGCGCTGTCATAAAACATCGCGTTCGCCAGCCCATTCGCCTCATTTACATAATAACTCTGCGGCAAATCCGCGTACCGCATCTGGTACAGCTTGCGCGTGTTCGCCAGCAGCGTCAGGCTCGACAGCGCCAGGTTGTCCAATTCCCCCGGCTGTCCCGCCGCCCCCGCCAGATCCGACTCAATCGCGTACAGCAGCGTCGCCGCCAGGTCCGGCGTGATCGGCTCCTCCACCTCCATGAAATAGCTGAACACGATCGAGCTGCACGACCCCACATCCACGCGCAAATCCGAAAACGCGCACTTGGCCTTCCGCCGCGTCCGATGATGATCGATCACCGCGAACGGCGTGACCCCCTCCGGCAGCGGGCTGTACGAGCTCCCCGGCTGCACGTCCGTCAAAATAATCGCGTCGTAATGCGAGAGCCCCCAGTCGTCCCAAGGCTCCAATTTCAAATTGCTGATCCGGACAAACGCCTCGTTGATCCCGCCACCGACCTGTCCCTTGACTGAAAAATGCACCGCCGCGTCCGGCAGCTTGCTCGCCAGCAGATTGCACAGTGCCCACCCGCTCCCCAGCGCATCGGGGTCCGGATACCGGTGCGTCGTCACCAGGATGCTCTTTTTATCCTTCAGCAGCCGCAGCAGCTTCCCAAACCGCGCGCGCCCCGCGCCCGGCGCTCGGCCGCCACGGCCGAGTCCGCCACCGTCTCCACGCATGATTCCACAAACGACGTCATCGCTCTACCTTTGGACGCACCATCACTACCCGCGGCACCGCCGCGCAACGTTACCTTCGCATCGGTCTGGGGCATTCGGGACATAAGACCCACTCCGACAGGTCCCATAATCATAGCCCGCAAAACATCGTCAGAGATGGCTCTGCCCGCTCTTCTAAATTCCGCCCTTTTGCCTTGCAAACCCGAGTTTTGCCCCAGAGGCGTGGAGGACGCAGAGAAGAAAAAATATTGCTTAGCCACAGATAAAAATCAGATGCACACAGATAGAACTAAAATCTCGTTTTTCTGATCTGTGTAAATCTGATTTCCATCTTTGGCAATCGTGCATTTCTCTGCGTCCTCCGCGCCTCCGCGGTAAAGATTAATGCTTTGCCGTCGCTTTCGCCTTCGCAATCTCTTCCACCGTCTTGGTATGCAATCGCGCCGCCCCCTCCGTCTTCACCAGCCTCACCCTCGTCCCCTTCCTCTCATGTTCCGCCAATCTCTCCTTCGCCTTGGGAATTTCCCGCGCATACTGCGGCAGCCACTGCGCCTGCGCCGCCAGCATCTCATCCGCCATCTGCCACACTTCCTCTGGATTGCAAACCGCGCCGACGAGCGGATCGTGCAGCATCGCCTGCTTCAGCAGCGTCGCGTCCCCGTGCACTGCCGCCTCCATCCCCATCTCCTGCACCCGCGCGCTCGCGGAGCACGTCGCTGCGCACGCCAGCGGCAGGTTGCCCACCACCGGCATGTTCATCCCTGTTCGATCCACATATCCCGGGATCTCAATCACGCACCCATCCGGCAGATTCGTGATGTGCCCCCGGTTGATCACGTTGAAGTGCCCCCGGTACGTCCGCCCCGTCTCCAGCGACTCGATGATATACGATCCATGCTCCTCGCTCCGATGCTCCGGCCCGATCTTCGGCGGCTCCTGCTTCATCCAGTTCGGAAAATCCGTCTCAAACCAGTTCCGCCCCTCCGTGCAATCTCTTAAATATCCGCCCGTCTCCCCGTTGATCCACGCCGACAGATCGATCCATTTGCCGATCTCGTCCGTGCGCTTCCGATACCACGGCACATACTCGCTCAAATGTCCGTTCGATTCCGTGCTGTAATACCCAAACCGCTTCAGCACATCGACCCGCACCTTCTCTGTTTTGGAGAATACCGGATGCGACGCGAACAATTCCGGCAACATGGGGATCATGTCTCGTCCGCGCCACATCGCCTTGATGCACCACGTCTGATGATTGATCCCCGCGAAAACCGCGTCCACTTCCCCCCGCTGCATCCCGTAACTCCCACCCGGCCCATCCCCTGCCTT
Organism: uncultured Tepidisphaeraceae bacterium; assembly: GCA_964499005.1. Classification (GTDB taxonomy): domain Bacteria; phylum Planctomycetota; class Phycisphaerae; order Tepidisphaerales; family Tepidisphaeraceae; genus CAZCKE01. Next base: position 59 of record CAZCKE010000260.1, on the reverse strand, counting down.
CCATTGCCTATGTCCCGGCGTCACAACAGCCCCCCGCAACAAACCCCCCTCTCTCCCCC
>CAZCKE010000259.1:0-6306 GCA_964499005.1 uncultured Tepidisphaeraceae bacterium | reverse complement strand
CGCTCTTCACGGTCACCGCGTTGTAGAGCTCTGGCAGCTGCTCGGGCTCGAACTCGACGTCGAGGACGGGGCCGATCACCTGGACGATCTTGCCGATGTTCTGCTTGGGTTCGCTCTTGGTCTTCGTCGCCATGGTTTTCTTATCCCTTGAGAGCTTCCGCGCCACCCACGATCTCCGACAGTTCCTGCGTAATCTGAGCTTGGCGGGCCCGGTTGAACGTGCGTTGCAAGATGGTCAGGATGTCGTTGCCGGCGTCCGTCGCGTTCTTCATCGCCGTGCGCCGCGCGCCATGCTCGGCCGCCGCCGTCTCGACGATCGCCCGGTAGAACTGATTCTGCCAATTAAGTGGAAAAAGCTGCTGGGATTCTACTATGATTTCGAGCACGAGCATTTCAGCGCCTACACGCTTGACGGTAACCGATTAAGCAACGAGGACCGCAAATGAGGGACAAAGTCCTGTTGACGCACAAATTTGTCGAATTCATCCCGAGGGAACTTGAGGCGAACACTGTTTATGTCTCCATCCCCTACGCTACCGCGATCCACAATTGCTGCTGCGGATGCGGAAGCCGTGTTGTGACGCCGCTTTCGCCCACAGACTGGAAACTGATTTTTGACGGACGATCAATCTCACTTGAACCCTCCATCGGAAACTGGAGTTTCCCTTGCCGCTCCCACTATTGGATCACAGAGAACCGTGTGGTCTGGTCGTATGAATGGTCGGACGAGGAAATCGCACACGGGAGAAAAAAAAGATGCACGCGCGCGTGCAGTCTATTACGGCAATAACAGTGCAGATAAGGCGAACGCGCCCAGCGCCCAGTCTGAAAATATAATTAGAAGGAAGAAAAAGAACGGACTGAAAAGCAGCATCAAGAAATGGTTGGGTGTAAAGACTCTACCAGAAGCATAATCGACGGTTACAGATTCGTTGCGTCCAAACGCTTCCGCGTCTATGCGGTTCACAATTCTTAGGATTACATTGCATCCCACCTTTGCTTTGCAGCGGCGCGGCAAGCCGTGTTCAGCCGGTGTTCATACGCGGTTGATTTCCTTTCGGTGTGCCCAGCCTGCGGCTGGTCGCGAGTAACAGGTCAATTGCCGAATCACACAAGCTTCCCCGTCTGTTTCATCATGTTCTTGAGAACTATTCTGTAAGCATGGCCAGAAGCTTATCTCGGTGGACGTATGACGACGTGACCAATTTTCTCACTGTCATTTTGCGGGTGAAAACCGGCCACGAAGTTGCGGGTCAAAACCAGCCACCCCGAGGTGCTTGAGTTCATATCAGTTTTGGTTTTCCGATCAAGGGCTTTCGCTAGCGAGATAAACCGAGCCGGGGCCGTGCTGCGAGCCCTCAGCTCGCGGCCCCGGCGGTCGAAGATTGGTTTGGCTTCTTTGCTTTCTTGTTTTCAGGGGCGGGCAATGAGTCTTTGACGCGGAAGCTTCACCCTGTGATCGCGATGGTGATCGCAGGGTGCAGGAACCGGTCGAGGATTGCCCCGGCGGTGGGCACGTCGTTCAAGAGCTTGCCCCAGTCTTCCAAGGGGCGGTTGCTGGTCATGATGGTCGAGCGGTTTTCGTAACGGCGCATGATCACTTCCAGCAGGTATTCGCCGGATTGTTTGGGCAACGCTTTCAATCCCATGTCGTCGAGGATCAGAAGGTCAGGCTTGAGGTATCGGCGCAACGTCTTGTCCTGTTGTTTGAAAGCTTCGTCTTTGAGGAAGTCCCGCACCAGATCGAAGATGGAGCGGTAGAGGACTTCCTTGCCCTGCTTGATGGCTTCGTAGCCCAGGGCCTGGGCCAGATGCGTTTTGCCGACGCCGGGCGGGCCCAGGAAGAGGATGTCCTTGCCTTCGCGTAAATAGTTTCCAGCGGCCAGCTCGAAGATCTGTTTACGGTTGATGGACGGGTTGAACGGCCAGTCGAAGTCTTCGAGCGTTTTGAGCGCGCGGAAGTCGGCGGCCTTGGTGCGGCGGGCGAGCATCCGCTGATGCCGCACGTTGAGTTCGTCCTGAAAGATGAGTTCGAGGAACTCACCGTGGTCGAGGCGAGCAGCGGCGGCTTCCTGTAATCGGACGTCCAGGGTTTGCATCAGGCCGGACAGGCGCAGTTGGCGGAGGGTGGTTTACCGGCCACTGGTTCCTCGCGAATCGCCTTCCATGAGAAACGCCAGCAGGTCTGCCGCTTCCTGGGCAGTCAGCGGTGCGAGCAATCCCTCGGGCATTATTGAAATCGCGGAGTCGCGTGATTCTTGCACGTCCGCGAGCTTGACCGTGTGATTGGTCAGGGATTCATCACGCAAGACCAGTTCATCCGCGGTGCGCTTTAACACAAAGCCGGTCAGTTCCCTTCCATCACGCAAGGTGAGCAGGGTGGTCTTGAATTCGGGCGCGATCACTTTGGATGGATTCAGAATTTGATCGAGCGCCTGGACGCGATCATATTTGCGACGCAGTTCCGTCAGTTCTGGACCGAAAGCGCGGCCCACGCCGCGGCAAATATGGCAACGCGAACATTGGGCGGTACCAGCGAAAAGTTCCCTACCGCGGGCCGTATTGCCGCGAAGGGAGAGGATGGTTTGCGGATTAATGTCAATGCCGAGTGTTTGACGCCGTTGATCCGGCGGCAGGAACCGCTGGAACAGATCGCGCACAAGCGCGTTCGTAGCGTCGAGTGCAGCGCGCGGAGCATGAGGAATGGACTCAACTGAGAGCGAGTGGGCCAGGGCCAACGCACCGTTCATGGTGGAAAGCAAGTGGGGCACATCGCCTTGTTTCAACGCCTCGTCGATGTCTGCAGTGAGTTTGACGGCCGTGGCATCCGTGTTCTTCGCCGGGAGCGAGCGAATCCAGTCACCCACGAGGCGTGTGCCGCGTTCGTCCACCAGCCGGGAGCCGATGAGTGGCATGTGGCCGGCACCTTCAGTGTTGATGCGATACATCAGCATCGATCGGAATGGGTCACCCGGCGCGATGATGCGTGCGCCGATCAGGCCGGAGTCGCCGCGCGTTGGTTTTTCATCGATGGCACGCCAGTCGCCGGGCGGCTTGTCGTAGTTCAGGAACATCGGTACAGCTCCGCCGCCGTTGAAGCGGTGACACCCGGAACAGTTAATGTGCAGCCAGGAACGGGCGCGCTGGTCGAGCGGCTGGCTGACATCATAGGGATTGACCAAGCGTTGTTGCTCGGTGAAGGGCGGCAGTTTCTCGATACGGAGGATACCAAGACTGACGAGGCGCTCCAGTTCCGTGGGAGCGGACGCGGGCGCCCTCTGATTTACCGAGAGGTGAGCTGGCTCGAATCTTCTGCCACGGAGTTGAAGCCAGTTGAATGATAATGTGTCGTCCGACCAGCATTGATGACAGCGGAGACATTAAGTGCGACCGAGACACCGCCAGCGCATGTCCCGCCGTTCCCCCGGCCCGCCGGGATCGGTCATGGTGAACACGTCGCTGGCGCCCTCGGCAGGGACGAGTTCCGCGTCGGTCTGTTCCTTGTTCCAGCGAAAGGTGTAGCCATTCCACGCCTGACCGTCGAAATGCAGGAGTTGCGTTTCAATCCGCCGCGCGCTCGCGGGTTTGCCCCGCTCCTGTTCAAGAGTGAGGGTGCGGGTGAAGACAGTATTGGATGGCCAGGCCCACATTTTTCCGACGATGGTTTGGCGACCGTCAGCGGTAACGATGACATTCGTGCCTGGCACCGCGACAAGCCGCTCCGCGCTGGCGTAATCACTCCACATCTCCGCCGTCGGTCGATACGTGACCACCCCCGGCACCGGCATGAGTCTCGCGGTATCACTGAACACGCCTGTCTCACTCAGACGGCGTGGAAAAACAACATTTGCGGGCGGTGTCATGTTGGACGTGAGTGTGTAAATGCCGCCATGGTAATCGAGGATGAGCAATTCGCCGGTGTCATCTTCAGTAAATGAAACCGGCTGCAGTGTCGTGTCGCAAAGCTCCTCAACCGATTCCAGCTTGTCATCTTGGTGGCGCAGCGCCCAAAACTTGCCCGTTTCCCAATCCCCGTAAATATACGCACCGCGCAGCCTCGGCAGTCTTGGTCCACGATAAAAACGTCCACCCGTAATGCTCGCAGCTTCGCTGTGCGGATGAGCGATCATCGGTGGCAGGATCGGCCCCGGTCCCTGTCCTTCATCCGTCCGCACATGAGTATTCGGTCCTTCAGTAATGCTCCAACCGTAATTACCCCCGCGCTTCACCCGGTAAATCATCTCCCACTGTTCCCAACCAACGTCGCCAACCCACAGCGCACCGTCGGGAGCAAAACTCATGCGCCAGGGATTGCGTAAACCAAACGCCCATACTTCGGGCCGGGCGCTAGGCGTCATTCGAAACGGATTGTCGCTCGGGATCGAATACGCGTTCGTCCCGTCCGATCGGTTCACGTCAATGCGCAGGATGCTGGCCAGCAAGTCGCTGATATCCTGGCCGGTTTTACGTTTGCCGTCGGGCGGGTCGGGATCATCGCCGTCGCCGGCGGAGATGTAGAGAAAACCATCCGGCCCGAACGCCAGCGTGCAGCCATTGTGGCCGCCGCTCAACCAGCGCAGGATCACGCGCTCGCTGGCGGGGTCGATCGTGGGCGGGTCGAGGGAGGAAACCGTAAACCGCGAAACATGTGCGCCGTCGGGACGACCCGCAGGTTCGTTGTAATTGATGAAGACAAAGTGGTTCGTGACAAATCCGGGATGGAAGGTGAAGCCAAGAATGTTGTCGAAAGGTTGATGGTGTTTTTGCAGATCGATCACGAGGTCGCGTTGCGCGCCGTTTGAACGCGTGTTGAATGACCAGATTTTTCCGGCCTGTTCCGCCACCCAGAGACGGGTTGAGCCCGGCATGAAGGTGAAGTCCACGGCGTTTTCGAAATTGATCGGCGGGTAAAGCCGTTCCACAGTGCAAGGCGCCGGTGGGTTGGGCGAGCCGATGACGTGGTTGGACGTCCACGGTTCGCGCGCAAGCAGCGCGGACAGGGCGCAGCATGACGCAATAACACTTGCTGCAATCCTCCGGCAACAATCAAGCCTGTGTTGCGAAGGGTAAATCTGCATGTTTGCTGAAAACCATAGGGGCTTCGGACGCCGTGCTCAAAATATTTCTTCCACGCTTTTTCCCAGGACGCCGGAGTTTTGATGATCGGATGTTCGCGACCCTACTTCTTTGTCAGTTCGTCCGCGTGTTTTTGAATCCTTTGAATGGCGGCGGCGATCAGGTCCATGTCTTCACGCGGCCCGAGCAGCATATTTTGTGTAAACCAAACAGCTTCCTCACAGACCTTGTCGTTCTGCGGACAATGTTGTGATTGATCGAGCCATTCTTTCATTCGTTTCTCGCCATGGATTTTGAGGAAGTGCTGATTCTTCGCGAGGCCTTGCACGTATTCGGCCTTGTTCATCGCGCCGTATCCACCCGAAGCGGGAATACCCTCCGCGCTCAATGCGGCGATGAACTTCGCACGGTCAAGCCCGGCGAACTGTGTCTTGTCGTAGCGGAACATAAAGAGGTGATAAGCACTGCGGGTGACACCGGCATAAAGCTTTGCCGGTTGGATGCCGGGAATCGTTCTTAAAAGTTTTGCCAGATGATTCGCGTTTTCGGTGCGGCGCTGGGTCTGCTGGATGACACGGGCCATCTGGGCAAGGAGCAGACCGCCTTGGAACTCCGATAGCCGCAGGTTGGAACCGCGTGTGCCGGAGCTGGTGAAATTGACACCGCTCATTTGCCGGGCGCGGCCCTGATTGTGGAAGCTGGAGCAGGCCTCGGCGAATTGATCATCGTCGGTCAGCACCGCGCCGCCTTCACCGGAGTTAAGGTTCTTGCTTGCTTGAAAACTGAAGCAGCCTGCCAAACCCCACGTGCCGACCTTGCGCCCGCGCCATTCCGCAAGGTGCGCCTGACAGGCGTCCTCGACCACCGGCAGTTTGTGCCGGTTGGCGACTTCGAGAATTTTGTCTAGGTCCGCCGGCGAGCCTCCGATATGAACAGGTAGGATCGCTTTGGTTTCATTCGTAATCGCAGTTTCAATCTTTTCCGCATCGATTTGAAAACTCTCGAGGTCCGTGTCCACGAAAATTGGCAGCGCGTAGTTCAACGTAATGACGTTGTAGGTCGCAACAAACGTGTAAGGCGGGAGGATGACTTCATCACCCGGGCCGAGGTCCATGGCGCCGAACGCGGTGTAGAGCGCACTTGTGCCGCAGGATGTAGCGATGCAATGTTTCGCGCCAGTCAGCTTTTGGTAAGCCTCTTCGAACCGCGCTACCGCTTTGCCGCTGCCCC
>CAZCKE010000258.1:0-6329 GCA_964499005.1 uncultured Tepidisphaeraceae bacterium | reverse complement strand
AACGGACGGGTGAACGGCCTTGGAAGGATCCGCGGCCGGTTGTCGCCGCGGATTAGCATGGCCAGGGGATTACTCGCGCGACATTGAACGGGGACAAGGTCGATCTAAGCGAGATCATGGTGACGCCCGATCTGGCGGCTGATCCGCGGATCGATCAGCTGATCGCTCAAATTTCCGCTGGACCGACAGCGGTCGTGCCGCCACCCGCAGCACCTGCGCCGATTATTGCCGCGCCTACAGACGCCGGCGCTCCGCTTGCGCCACAGTACGTGGCAGCCGTGGCCAATCCTATAACGTCCACGGCACCCGCTGCCGCTCCAACAGCAGCTTCACCCGCGCTAGTCCCCAAGGGTTTGGAGGGGGTTGGCCTCACCGCCGAGCAAGTCAATGCCGCCATCGATCACGGACGGGATTTCCTTTGGACGTACTTGCAGGACACACATCGGAAAGCTCACAGCAAAACGTTGGTTTACGATGCCCCCGACATGCTGGCGGCGCTCGCTCTGGTCCATGCCGGCGCTCACAAAAAAATCCCGGAGTTTGACGCTCAATTACGAGATTTCCTCAAGACCTACGACATTCGTGCCCAGCAATGCCAGACGTATGAATGCGGGCTATATTGCTTGCTCGTCGAAGCCTATGCGGACCCGATCTTTGAGCCGAAGCTGCGCGATGCCGCCCGATATCTGATCGAATTTCAGGGCAAGGATGGCTCATGGAACTACGGCGTCAGCCTGCCGGCAACGGTGTTTAAGCCTCCGGTGATCAATACCGCGCTGGCGGTTTATGGTGGGAGCGATCCCGATTCACCGGATGCCGGCCTGGAGCGCATCAATCGCATCACCGATTGGAGCGACAAAACCCAGGGGGACAATTCCACGTCGCAATTCGCCATCCTCGGCCTGCGCGCGGGGGCCGATTGCCGCTATGTCGCGCAGGCGGATACGTGGACGCGAAATTTGGCGGCTTATCGTGCCCGCCAATGCAAGGACGGAAGCTGGGGTTACAACGCCGGTGCGTCTGCCGGGTACGGCAGCATGACCTGCGCTGGAATTTGCGCTGACGTCATCGACCGCTACGAGCTGGGCGACCAAGACCCTGCCCAGGACCCGCAGGTTACACGAGGCCTGAAGTGGCTTGGCGATCATTTCAGCGTCAATACAAACCCCAATTACGAGTCGAGGTATCTTTATTATTATCTCTATTCCCTCGAGCGCGTCGGCCGGTTGCTCGATACCGAGTTCATTGGCAATCACGAGTGGTATCCGCTGGGGGCACAATTTCTGGTCAAAGCACAAAAACCGGATGGGCGCTGGGTTGAATCTCAACCCAGCGAAGATCCGCGCCTGGCGACGAGTTTTGCGCTGCTTTTTCTAACACGCGCCACCGCAACGCTGCGACCGAGCATCCAACACCACGGGAGCGGCGAGCTTCACACCGCGCTGGCCACGATTCCGCCGGCGCGGCTCTACATCATCCTCGATGCCAGCGGCTCCATGCTCGAGGAGATGGATGGAAAGATGAAGTTCGACTTGGCCAAGGACGCCGTGCGTGCCATGCTTGCTTTGCTCGGGCCCAATTCACAGGTCGGTATGCGTGTTTACGGGCATCGAAAGCGGGCCATCGAACCGGGCGCGGATGAAGACACCGAACTGGTGATCCCTATGGGGCCCTATGACCCCAAGAAGTTTGAAACCGTGCTTCAGGGCCTGCGGTCCAAGGGCAAAACTCCACTGGCGCTGAGCCTTGAGGATGCGGAGCATGATATCGGCGCCGTGTCGCAAGCGAATCCGATCACCGTTGTCCTGCTCACCGACGGCGGCGAGGATACGCGCAAGCATCGCGACCCCGTCGAGGTGGCCAAGGAATTGGGAACCAAGCCGGGCGTCGATTTCCACATCATCGGTTTCGACATCAATGAAGAAGACTGGGCCACGCAACTAAAAGCGATGGCCCAAGCGGGCAACGGGCATTACTGGCCCGCCCCGCATCCGGGGGATCTTCAACGGACCCTGCGCGCTGCGTTGGAGGGAGATCCTGAAGCATTTCTGGTATTGGACTCCGGAGGAACCGAGGCATTCACCGGGCGATTTGGAGATTCCCGCCGATTTCCCGAAGGCAAATACACGCTCGTGACACAATTCGAGGAACGCGAATTTCGTCAGCCGTTTTGGATCAATACCAACTCGACGACCGTCGTGACGTTTGACGCCGCTAAAGCCGCGGCTGATTCAACGGCCAAGCCCGCGGGTGATCCGATCAAGCTTCCCCCGGCCACCACCCCGGCGCCCAATCCGTGAAACGGAAGAAAGAACAGCACCAACACCGTAACGGCAAACCCCCAGCCTACGTCCTGCATCTCCCTCATCCTTAACGGCACCGATTTCAAAAATCCTCGCAAACGACTTTTCTCAGTGGAAAGCGTCGAATCATCGTAATATACGCCAACGTATGAGTTCCGACGCGGATAAGCACAGCCAACGCACAAGTCACGGGCAATGGATGAACCCCGTTGGTCAGCCCGATCTGGCGTCGATCATCATTCCAACCTACAACCGCGCCTCGTTGCTGAATGAAGCACTCGCATCCGCCGCGGCGCAGACATACCGACCTCTTGAAATCATTGTGGTCGATGATGGGTCTACCGACGACACGCCGGTCGTCGTAAATCATTGGCGGGAACGCTTCGGAAATGACCCGCAAGTGATTGTGCGATATTCCCACCAATCCAATTCCGGCGTAGGATCGGCCCGCAACCGCGGACTGATCGAATCCAGAGGCGATTTCATTCAGTTTCTCGACTCCGACGACATTCTCCATTCTCAAAAGCTGAGCCTACACATCGCCGCTCTGCAGCGGCATTCGGAATGCGGATATGTTTTCAGCGATTGGGCAAAACTCGAAAACCCGCATGAATGGGCCCAAATCTCTGTGAATGGAGCGACCGAGTGTGACAGTGCGGAGCTATATTGCAGCCCTCGGGTGAGTTGGACCATGGTCGGCGTCTATCGCCGCAAGACGTGTTACTTGGCCGGCCCATACAGTGAGGACATGGTTTCGGGAGAAGATAAGGAATTCAACCTTAGAGTGCTTCTGTCGACCGCGAGGGTCGTCTACCTGCCCGGCAATTTCTGTGCATCACGTGACCACTCCAGTCCTCGCATCACCGATGCGTATAAAGTGGGCCAAAATAGCGTGATTTTCGCGTTGCGCCTGCATCAGCGGATGATCGAATCCGCCGTGGCCCAGAGACGGCTGAACGATCCGCGTCTGGTTCGCTCGCTGGCCAGGGGTTTGTCCAGCGTTATCATCGACGCCCTCGCAGCCGGCCGTCGCGACCTCGCCGCCGAAGCGATTGAAATCTGCTGGAAAATGCCCGTCGGAATCGGCCGCCGCATCAGGTTGATTCTCTTTCGAATTTTAACGCTGCTTCCCAAAGGTGCCTTTCAGCGATTGTGGAGGACCTGGCTGAAAGTTCGCCGCGCGATTGTTTTTCCCAGATGATCCGAAGTACTAACGTGCTGTCCGAAAACAATTCGTCGCTTAAGACCTCAGTTCCATTCCCGCCGCGTCAGCCTGGATGATTCACCGTGTTGCTTGCTTTCGGCAGATATACAAAACCGAGCTCTGTGTGATGCCAAATTTCACGAACACCTCGCCGCCAAAGTGCGTATACCCCAGGCCGGACACTCCGAATCCTGCCTGTGTCAATCGGCCAATGAAATCATGCCTCGCATAGAGACGCAGATGGTCGTCCTGGCCAAATCGCCGAACGCGTTCGCCCGGGTCTGACAGGTTTGCGTCTTCAATCGTTGCCGTTAACCCCAGCGCGATGGGGGCCATGGCAATGCCCCACCCTCCGGGTTTGAGAACCCGGAAAAGTTCGCGCATCGCACGCCGGTCGTCCGGCACGTGCTCCAGTACATGTGAGCAGATAAAGCAATCGAATGCGTTGTCCGCGTAGGCCTTCATGTCGGTGATGTCGACACGATCGTCAACATCAGTCCTGAACAAGTCGGCGCTGCGATACTCGAAGCAGCCCAGGCTCTGAATCCACTTCTGCAACGTTCGCGCCGGCGCGATATCCAGCATCCGATATTTTGCACCGTTGCCGATCCGCTTCGCCTCCTCGCCCATGAACAGGGCATACAGCCGCGTCCGGTCGTTCGCCCTGCACCAGGGGCAGGCGTACTGCAGCAAATTCGCCGTTTCGCCTTGGGCGAACAGTTGCATGTCAAACCCGTGCTTCGAAAGATCCGCGACCAGATTTGGAAGCGCCTCCCCCAACGTCAGGAACCGCCCGACCCGTCGCTTGCAAAGCGGACACTCGTATCGAAACGACCGGATGGCCGCTTCCACACGTCGCAATCGCTCTTTCACGCCTTGCGGGATTAGATTTTGGATCCTCAAGGCTCTATTTCCTCTGTATCCACAGACTGCTGTACGGAAGCGCCTCGCCCTCGCTGACCTCACCCGCGGGTCCGCCGATGGCCGCGGCACACTCCACCGGCCAACGGAGTTTAAGGAAATCGGCAAACGCCACAATCTCGAAATCACCGTTAAACTGCAAGGAGGCGCGCAGCAGATGGCTCGGTCGGGTGCAGCACCGAGTTGGGCCGCCCGCAAGCACCGGAAAGCCGAGGCCACCCGACCGACGCAAATCCGAAGGCAACGGCGTTGGGTCGGTCGCGAGCAGCAGCTAGTGAGGCGGCAGGCAACCCGCGTCACCGAACACCCGGAGCAACCACGCCCGGCATCGACCCCATGCCCGGAATCACAGCCGGCGCTCAGACGCGCCTATTGGCCGGGATGGGCCCGGAGCTTGAAGATCAGGATGCCCAGGTACTTGTTCATCCACGCCTGCTTGTGCGGGTACCGGCGTCGGGCATCATCGGATAGTTGAGGCTCGATCGCGGTCTCGATCCACAGCCCTGCCGCGCTGAAGATGTTGATCAGGTCAGAGATGGTGTAGGGCCGCTTGGTTAGGGTGATCTGGTCGTTCCACGGGCTGACGTAGGAGAACGGGCTGGTGGAGAAATACTCTTCGCCCAACGAGGTCCCATTCTGTTCGGCCCGTTCGACGGCGTATCGGATCGGTTGCGTTTTGGTCAGCAGGATAAATCCATCGTCGGCCAGCATCGCGCGCGCTGCCTGCAGGGTGCGGACTCGATCCCTCGCATAGCCGAACGACTGCAGGAACAAAATCCGATCGAACCTGCGACCGGCAAGCCCCGGCACCGAATCCAGCTCAGAGAGATCCCCTCGGATAAACTCCAGGTCCGGCGGTTGGGCACTAAGGAAGTTGCCACTGATATCGATACCTACAGAGGTGGTCGCACCGTCTCCAACAAGCTCAGCGAGCTTGGCTCCGTTGCCGCAACCGACATCGAGCACCGACCGTCCGGTGACATCACCCAGAAGGTCTCGCTGCGCAGGCCACTCGACAAGCCGATCTAGCGAGTCCTCTCTCGCTCTGGCCAGCTCGTAGTTCGGAGCGAGTTCTGGCCACGCCTGGCTCGGATCCCTGGCACTGCCCACGTGAGACTCCTTGCCTCCTGTGAGCCGCCTGGGTTTTGCCGGGGATTTTTTTTGCATCTCCGATTATTGGCGATTGACGCTGAAATGTATAGGCGGTGGGCAAATACTTAGACGTAAACCCACCAACTATTTCTTGAACCCAGTGTCGCGGCGTCATGTGACGCCGCGACGTTTATTGGTAAATCTCACGGCGACCTTCAATAGCGGAGTTAATGATACCACGCTCGATCATGGTGTTGCTCATTGCTCTTAAGGACTTCTTCAAGAATAACCCGAATTGGGAGTAGATGCTTGGGTATCCCCTGACCCTTCCCCTGCAGGGGAATGTTTATGGTTGCGGTTAGACGAATCGCTGCAACGATTTAGTCTCATCCGTTCGCCGTCGTTGCATACCCAACAGCCGTCCTCTTTCTTTGTCGGAACCTTTGCCCTCACGGGCTTCGGTTCCTCGCTCGCCGAGGCTCGCCGGAGAAAGAGTCCGGCTTCTCGGCCGCCTCACGGCGGCCTCGATGAACGGGGGTGGAGGTGGATATCGAAAGCCAAAATGTCCTTGAGGATGCGTAATGTCCTTAACAAAGGACATGGGCGGCTTGAACCACCCCGGCATCGAAACGCTGCCGGTTTACGGGAGGGAACAACGGGTTAAGGAGAAAGAGAGCGGGTGCGGTGGCCGCCGTGGCCTGTCGGCCGCAGACATGACCGTTCGTGGGTACGTGTTCGTTTCTTTCGGTCTGCTGCTGACCTTCCCCCCGAAATCATACCAAGTTCAATGTTAGTCTTTCCAGGTGTTT
>CAZCKE010000257.1:0-6337 GCA_964499005.1 uncultured Tepidisphaeraceae bacterium | reverse complement strand
GCCTCCGCCATCCGCGGCGCATCGCCGCGCGGGAGGTTTTGAAACAGCTTCTAGTGATTGATGAGTGGTGATTGATAGGATGGCGCTTGCCTGGGGGGGCGGGGTATTCTACAACCCTTGGAAATGTCGCTGACCTACGAGAACAGCGGGGTGAATTATGACGCGCTGGACGCGTTTAAGCGGGCGTGTCAGAAGGAGGCGGCGGGGACGGTGGGGGAATTGCGGCGGCATGGGATTTCGGAGCCGGCAAAGATTCGGGGAGAGAGCGCTTATTTAGTGGAGATGCCGGAGGAGTTTTTGGCGCATGTCGAGGAGGGATTGGGGACGAAAAACTTAGTGGCGGATGCGATGCTGGAGGCGGCGGGGAAGAGCTTTTACGCAAATATCGGGATTGATACGGTAGCGACAATCGTCAACGATCTGGTGACGACGGGGGCGCTGCCGATGGTGGTGGCGATGCACGCGGCGGTAGGGGATGCGGGGTGGTTTGGGAAGGGGAATCGTGGGGCGGATTTGGCGAGGGGGTTTGCGCAGGGATGCCGAATGGCCGGAGCGGTCTGGGGCGGAGGGGAGACGCCGGCGCTGAAGGGGATCGTGGATTCAAGAACAATTGTGCTGGCGGGGTCGGCAGTGGGTAGGATTCGGCCCAAGTCGCGGCGGATCGTGGGGGATGTGCAGGAAGGGGATGCGATCGTGCTGTTGGCGAGTAACGGCGTACAGACCAATGGGCTGACGCTTTGCCGGACCATCGCGGAGCGATTGCCGGAAGGATATTTGACTCGCCTGGGAGATGGGCGAAGTTATGGCGAGGCGCTTTTGGATGCGTCGGCGATCTATGTGCCATTTGTGGCGGAATGCCAGCGAGCCGGTGTGAGGTTAAAGTACGCAGTGCATATTACTGGACATGGGTGGAGAAAATTGATGCGTCTGGAGGAGCCGCTGGTGTATCGAATGACGGATGTGGGGCAGGCGCCGGAAGTGTTCCGCTTCATTCAGAAGGCGGGGCCGGTCGATACACGGGAGGCATTCGCGACGTTTAACATGGGGGCGGGATTTGCGGCGATGGTGGCGCCGAAAGACGTGACAAATTGTCTGGCGGCTGCGCGGGCGGCGGGCATCGCGGCATGGGTCGGCGGTAGCGTCGCGAAGGATGGAAACCGCAAGGCGGTCGAGATCGTGCCGGCGGGCATTACTTTCGAGGCGGACAGTCTTGTAGTCCGATGATGCAGGACGTTCGATAATGCATGGCGATAGACGAGCGATTCAATGTCACTGAAGAGCAATCGGTGCAGGTAATGCGTTTTCGGCTGCCGATCACCATGGATGCGATGGAGATCGACGAGCTGATGACATCGGCATTAAGAAGCGTGGATTCCAATTCGAAGCGGCCATGGGTGCTGGATTTGACGGAAGTGGAGTACATGGGCAGTGCGATGCTGGGGCTGATGGTGAATATCCGGGAACGGGTTCGGCGGGGAGGGGGTAAGCTGGTGCTATGCGGGTTGTCGGATCAGTTGCTTCGGACGTTCCAGACATGCTGTCTGGAGCGATTGTTTATGATCGTTAAGACGACGCCCGAGGCGATTGAGACGTTGGAGAAGAGATAGAGGTTGGGGCGCTTTGGATACACGGCGGCAAAGCCGTTCGCCTCGGGGGGCTTGTCGCGGGTTCAAATCTGGTTAAATAGCGAAAATTCGTCTGGAATGATGAATTGGATTCGTTATACTCCTCACCGTCGTAGCACAGCGTGTTGCGGTAACCCCCCGTTCTAATTCGAGCCGCCCCATTAGCAGGGTGGATTGTCGAATGGAATAAAACAGCGGCGAGGAGAGACATAATGTTGCGTCGTTCGACCAAGCGGAATTTGCGTAAGAATCGCGGGCCGAAATCGAGTAACTGCATTGAACCAAGAAACTGCATTGAACCGTTAGAGAGTCGAGTTCTTCTCAGCACTATCACATGGATTAATTCAAGCGGCGGAAGCTGGAACACCGCCAGCAATTGGAGTGGCGGGGTAACGCCGGGTTCCGGCGACGACGTCGTTATTAATCAGCCCGGGAATATCAGCATCACGATCAGCGCCAGCACGGCGGCGCACAGCCTGCAACTGACGGGAGATACGCTGGTGGTTTCGGCGGGAACGCTGAGCCTTGGGGCGGATTCAGCGGTTAATTCGGGCGCGACGCTGTCGGAAACCGGCGGCAACGTGAGCGTGACCGGGTCGCTGATCAACACCGGCACGATTTCGATTGCTCCTCCGAGCCAATTGACGATCAGCGGAACGTTTACCCAGAACGGAACGCTGTCGATGGCGCCGGGAGCGCTGATTAGCGGCGTGGGCCAGAATTTGCTGGGGAATCCGGACTTTGAGTCCCCAGCGGTCGGCAACAGCACTACGACAAATCCAAACAACTGGGGCAACTGGGGGACCTCGGTCGCCAATAAACAGTTTGCCTTCACCGGAGCGCAATCGCTCGTGGAGTCGAATGGAAATTCAGGCGTGAATCAGTCGTTCAGCGTGACGCCGGGCATTTCGTACATTTTGTCGGCGTACGCGATGACTCCGTCGACGAACAAGCTCACCGGCCCGCAGGGAGCTTTTCTGAATCTTTTCTTCTTTGACGCGAGCGGGAACCAGCTATCAGCATCGACGGGGATCACGGCATTGAACGCCAACAGCGCGGCCGGCGGCCCGCTGACCGGTTCCGTCGGCGGGCAGGGGTGGAACTTCTTCTCGGTGAGCGCGGTGGCGCCATCCAACGCGGTGAGAGCGACCGTCGCGTTGCAGGCCGGGCCCTATACCGGCATTTCGGGCACGGGCGGCGGGTTGGTCTATTGGGATAACGCGCAGTTTGGACCGCAAGCCCACACGAGTGCGGTAGTCAGCGCTGCCGGCGTTACCAACAATGGGTCCATCACCATCGGGGCGGGGGACACGATCAACAGCTCGGGGACGTTCGCGCAGACCAGCACGGGGATTCTCAACACGCAGTTGGGCGGTCCGGCGGCGAGCCTGCTGTATGGTTCGGTTACGGCGACGGGGGCCGCGACACTGGGCGGTATTCTAAATGCAACTTTAACCAACGGATATTCGCCGTCCGTGAACGATGGATTCCACATTTTGACCTACCAAGGCGAGACGGGCACATTTGCCGGATATGGGTTGCCAACCGGTGGTTCGTATAAGTTCGTGGGGGCCGTGGGGCCGATGGACACGGGGATTGGAGCAATCCCTCTGGCGCCGTCGGCGACGGTTAGCGTCGGCACCGTGCTGGGTTCGGCGCCGCCGGCCGTCGTGGGAGTGAACCTGGCGTGGTGGGACAGCAAGCTGACGACAACACAAACACAACAGATGGTCACGGCCGCGGGATTAAACATGTTCCGATTCCCCGGCGGGTCTTCATCCGACGATTATCACTTCAATGTTTCGGCGAACTTCGGCGATGGGATCGCCAACACGATCCCGCAGTTTGCGCAGTTCATCCAGGCCGTCGGCGGGACGGGGCTGGTCACCACGGACTACGGATCGGGCAGCCCGCAGGAGGCAGAGGCGGAGTTGGCGTATTTGCTGGGCTCGCCGACCGATACCACATCGATCGGGACGGGGATCGAGTGGAACGACAGCGCTAATCAATGGCAGAACGTGAACTGGCAGACGGTGGGGTATTGGGCGAGCTTGCGCGCGGCAACGCCGCTTGCGACGGATGATGGACTCAATTTTCTGCGGATCAATCACGCGGCGATTTTCTTGAACGTGACGTACTGGGAAATCGGTAACGAAGAATATGGAAGTTGGGAAGTCGACCATCACGGCACGTCCGGGCCGGGCGGAGTGAGCACCGGCGCACAACATGACCCGGCGACGTATGCGAAATTTGCGCTGGCGTTCGCGAACTTCGTCGCGGCCGACCAGGCGAATTTCCCGATCCTGCGCATCGGCATCGACAGCGGCGATCCGACGGGCGCAGGAGACAACAACTGGACGCGGAATGTCATCACACAAGGCGCGGCCATTGGGTTTGTGCCGGGATTCATCTCGGATCACAGCTACATGCAGGGGCCGGGCTCGGAGAGCGATTCGTTCCTGCTGAACAACACGGTTTCCAATCCCGCCAGCACGCTGGATTGGTCGGTGCGTTACGCGGATTACAAGGCGATGCTGACGACGATCGACGGAAGCGCCGCGGCCGCGAATACGCTGGTGATGGCGACGGAGTACAACTCCAATTACGGCGTCGAAGGCAAGCAGATGGTGAGTATCGTCAACGGCTTGTTCGTGGCGGACTCCATTGGCAGCCTGCTCGACAGTGGATACCAGGCCGGGCTTTTCTGGGACCTCCGCAATGGATGGACGACCAGTGGAAATAATTCGCCGACTCTCTATGGCTGGCGCCAGGGAGGGGACGAAGGGATATTGGGCGACCCCAATAACACGAGTATCGCGCCGTCCACGGGCCCGTACGTGCCTTATCCGAATTATTTCGCCGAGCAGCTCGCGTCCAAGATCGCACAATCGGGGGGTAAGGTTCTCTCGGTCACGAGCAGTTACAACGAAATGGCCGTCTACTCGGTTTTGGAACCGAACGGGCATCTAGATCTGATGGTGATCAACAAGAATCCGGACGCGGACATTGCCGAGCAGTTCAACATTTCAGGATTTAATGCGAGCGGGCAGGGAGCGCAGGTCTGGCGGTACGGTGAAGCGGAGGATTTCGCGCAAAGCCAGACCACCACCGGCGCGGCGTCGCTGACGAATTTCACGACGAACCTGACAATCAGCGGCGGCAACTTCAGCTATTTGTTCCCGGCCTATTCGATGACGGTGATTGATTTGGCGCCTGCGCTGACGGTGGCCACGGCCGCGGCAGCGACACCAAATCCGGTCACCGGCACCAGCACGGCTCTCAGCGCGCTGGGCGCGGAGAACGGCACGGACGCGGGATTGACCTATACGTGGTCGACGATTTCCGCGCCGGGCGGGGTGGCCGCGCCGGTCTTCAGCAGCAATGGAACAAACTCGTCCAAGAATACGGCCGCGACATTGTTCGGAGTGGGAAACTACACGTTCCTGGTAACTATCACGGATTCGAGCAGTAACGGCGTCACCAGCAGCGTCAACGTGACGGTCAATCAAACGCTGAGCAGCATCGTCGTGAGCCCGGGCACGGTGACGATGAACCAGAGCGGCAGTCAGCAATTCAGCGCCACGGCGCTGGACCAGTTTGCCAAGCCGATGTCGAGCCAGCCGGCTTTCACGTGGTCGTTGCAAGGCGGGAGCGCGGGAGGCATCACCGCCGGTGGTTTGTACAGCGCGACGGCGGGGGTGTCGGGCACGGCAATCGTCATCGCGACTTCCGGCGCGGTTCAGGGCACGGCGGCAATCGTGGACAGCGCAGCCGTTTCGTCCTACACATGGCAGAACGCGGCAATCGGCGCGGGAGGATTCGTCGATGGAATCTTCTACAGTCCTAATCAGCCCAATGTCATCTACGCGCGCACCGACATCGGTGGGTTATACAAGACGACCAACGACGGCGCGAGCTGGCAGCAGCTTCTGGATTTTGTGGGAAGCTCGACCGGCACATCGGGGAATGGAACGCAGATGCAGGAGATCGGCGTTCTGAGCTTCGCAATCGACCCGGAAAACCCGAACAATCTGTATGCGATGGCGGGCGAATACAGCGGCACCAATGGAGCCGTCTTCTATTCCACCAACGGGGGCCAGACCTGGGGCCAGACCAATCTGAGCTTTTACGTGGGCGGAAACTCCAACGGGCGAGCGACCGGCGAAAGGATCGCCCTCGAACCGTACGACCGCAACCTTTATATCAATGGAAACAACGCCAACGGGCCGTGGGAAAGCACCAACTCGGGCCATTCGTTTACGCAGGTTACGACGTTTCCCAGCGCGGGGAACTCGGGGATTAACTTCGTCTATTTCAACCCCTACGGCGGCACGGCCAACAGCCCGACGCAAAATATCTTCGTTGGCGTGAATTCGACCGTGGCCGGGACCAACCTTTATCGGACGACCAACGGCGGCACATCGTGGACGGAAATCACGGGAACCGGCAGCGCGCCCAATGCGTGGATGCCCAACCGGGCAGCGCTGGCATCGGACGGCAACTTGTACGTGGCGTACAGCAACGGGCTCGCGCCCAATAGCAGCCTCACGAATGGAGGCGTGTTCCGATTCAACATCACTTCCGGCGTGTGGACGAATATCCCGACGGATGTTCCGCAAGTTACTACCGGCCCCCGCGATCAATTTGGGTAACGTGGACTGGCATTTGGTCACGAAAAACATGACAACGTTGTGGGTACTTTGTTTGGACGT
>CAZCKE010000256.1:0-6373 GCA_964499005.1 uncultured Tepidisphaeraceae bacterium | reverse complement strand
AGCTATACCTCGTCCGTCACGGCGACACCGAGTGGAGCCTTTCCCACCGCCACACCAGCCTCACCGATCTCCCGCTCTTGCCCCAGGGCGAGATCAACGCCGCCAAACTCGCCCCGCGCCTGGCGAGCGTCTCCTTCTCCGCCGTCTTCACCAGCCCGCTCCAGCGAGCCCGCAAAACCGCCGAGCTCGCCGGCTTTGCTCCCGTCGCCCAAGTCGAGCCCGACATCATCGAGTGGAATTACGGTGACTACGAAGGCCTCACCACCGCTCAAATCTGCCAGAAAAACCCCGGCTGGGACCTCTTCCGCGACGGCGCTCCCCGCGGTGAATCCCCCCAGCAGACCGCCGCTCGCGCCGATCACTTCATCGCCAAAGTCCGCCGCATCTCCGGCAATGCCCTCGCCTTCGGCAGCGCCCATATTCTTCGCGTGGTCGCCTCCCGATGGCTGGGATTGCCGCCCGATTCGGGCCGCTATTTCCTCGCCTCCACCTCCAGCATCAGCATCCTCGGCTACGAACACAACCAGAATGAACCCGTCATCAAGATGTGGAATGCCACATAAACGCTTTACCCTTTGATCGCTCCACTGGTCAGCCCGCTCACGAAATCCTTCTGCAACACAAAAAACAAAATCCCCACCGGTAAAATGCTCACCAGCGTTGCCGCCATCAACACGCCGTATTCCTGTTGATACCCGCTCAACCCCGCCATGTTATTCAACGCGATCGGCAGCGTATATTTCCCCTCGCTTTGCAGCACGATCTGCGGCCACAAGAAGCTGTTCCAGGCCGATAGAAAAATCAGCAGCGTAAACGCCCCGATCATCGGCCGCACCACCGGCAGGGCAATCTCCCACCAGAGCCGCAGCTCGCTGCACCCATCCAACCTCCCGCAATGCAGCAGATCGTCCGGCACCCCGAGCATCGCCTGCCGGAAAAGGAATACCCCAAACACGCTCATCATCCCCGGCACGATGATCGCCGCGTACGAGTCGATCCACCCCAGTTGGTGCATCAACAAATAACTCCCCGGCAGCAGCGCCTGCGACGGCATCAGCATCGTTGCCAGCACAACCCCCATAATCACCCGTTTCCCGCGAAACCGATATTTCGCCAGCGCAAATCCCCCCAGGCTACTCAGCGTCACCACCGCCACCGTGTAGGTGCACGCTACGAAGATCGAGTTGAGTAGCCAGCTTCCGAACTGCTCGCGGTGAAGAAGCCGCGAAAAATTCGCCGTCGTCAATCGATCCAGATGCCCCCACGGCAATAGCACACTGTCGAATAGATCGCTTCCCGACTTGAACGCCGCGCATACCAGCCAGGCGAATGGGAGCAACACGATCGTTGCCAGGACGATCAGCGCCAGATGGAGTACGAACGTCTTGCGCATGGATTATGTCTCCGCCTCGATGCGCAACAGTTTGATTTGTGACAAGCAAATCACCGCCAGGATAACGACCAGCGTCCAGCCGATCGCCGAGGCGTATCCCAAATCGCCCGACCCGAACCCGCTGGAAAACAGATACATCACGATCGTCAGCCCGCGTCCGCCCGGCCCGGCTCCCTGAAGCAACACATAGGGCAACTCAAACAACTGAAACCCCCCGATCGTCCCGACGAGAATCACATACGACAGGACCGGCCGAATCCCCGGCAGCGTGACATTCCAGAATTTCGTCCAGCTTCCCGCCCCGTCCACGACCGCCGCCTCGTACAAATCCGGATCGACTGCCTGGAGCGCCGCCAGGAAATAGATCATCCCATATCCCACACTCAGCCACAGACTGGCGATCAGGATGACGGGCATCACCAGCGTCGGGCTCGTCAGCCACGGGATGGTCACCGCACTTCCGGCGATCTTTCCAAGCAACTGGTTCACCAATCCTCGTTCGCTGAACAATTCAAAAAACACGATGCCCACAAAGACTTGGCCGACCAGATAGCTAGAAAAGAAACTGAATCGAAACACGCCCCGCAGTCGCACGCGTTTGCTGTTGAGGAGCATCGCCAATCCCAGCGACATCGGGATTTGCAGCACCAGGAAAAGCAGCGTAAACGCCGCTGTATTGAGCACGGCCAGCCCGAAGAGCAGGTCGTGCCCCAGCAGAAAGCGGTAATTCTCAAACCCCACGAATTGCCGATATCCGGGCCCAAACGTTTTATAGAAGCTCAGCAGCAAACTCTCCGCCAGCGGATAGAGTAGAAACACCGCAAACAGCAACGCCAACGGCGTCAGGAACAGATACGGCGCTGCCCGCCGCTGTCGGATCCACCGCCGCTCTTGCGTCGTAGGTCCCTGGCTGGTCATTGCTCCATCTTTCCGAAATCGATTCGCCGCTGCGTTTCCCTCTGCGCCTCCGCCAGCCAATCGGCGCACGCGTTTTCCAATCCGTCCGTCCCGTGTGAATCCACATACGCTTCGGCCCGGCGCAGCACCAGCGCTAGGGCGATCTCCGCCTGGATCGTATTTCCCGTTACTTCTCGCCGTGGAATCTGCTGGGCCAATTGGGCATACAGTTCCCCAATCTTCTGGCCCCCAAAAAACGGATCGGCTTGGTGATAGGTTGCATCACTCCAGAACTTGGGTGCCGGCGGCAAAATCTCCGACCCTGCCGCTCGCCGCGCTGCATTGCCCTCCGCGCTCAGATATAAAAAATCGAGCAATTGCCCGGCCAATTGCGGATCGCGGCACTCCCGGGTGATCCCCATCATCGTCCCGCCCCAGGTGCTCGTCGGCGAGTCCCCCTCCTCAAACTTCGGCAGCGCCACCATCCGCACCTTGCCCGCTAACTGCGGCGCGTATTCTCGCAAATCCCCCGCCCGCCAGTCCGCCGTCTCCATCGCGCAAACGTTTCCCTCCGCCAGATCATGCGCCGCCACCACGTCTGCGCCACTGTCCGCCCCGATCGCTCGATCCCCACTCACCAGCCCGGCATAAAACGCCACCGTCTGCGCCACTTTCGGCTCTGCCAGATGCACCTGATCGGATGAGTCGATCACGTTTACGTGCCGCTGCAAGAGCATCGCGACAAGATCGCTCGTTCGCGACTTGGCCAGCTCCATCGCCCAGCTGCCCACATGCCCATGGCTCGCCTGATACTCCTGAAATTTCAAACACCTCTCCTGAAACTCCTTCCACGTCCCCGCGCTTTCCAGATCGATCCCCGCCTCATCAAACAAATCCTTCCGATACGTGATCGTCATCGGATGCACATCGTTGGGAATCCCAAACACCACTCGCTGGCCGGTCCGTTCATCCACCTTCGACCAAGGCGCCAACCGGCTCGCCAAGATCTCCTGCCTCCGTCCACCCTGATCCAAAAAATCATTCAACGGCAAAAATCCCACCGCATCGACCGGCCCGCGCAGGAACTGCCCGATCGACCCAATCTCAATCTCACACAAATCCGGCAATTCTGCCCCTTTGGCCCCCGACATGAACAACGACGTCAGCCGGATATTTTCCGCCCGGCTCGAAACCAGCTCCACCCGCACGCTGTGCCCCGTCCGCTTCTCAAACTGCTCCGCCAGTGAAGGCCCCAACGTCCCATTCGCCCCCGGCAATTGGTCCCGATACGTCCGCGCATGCGAATCCGCAAAACACCAGACCACCAGATCGCTTCGCGGCGCCTCCGCCCTTTGCCAGACCATCACCCCGCTCGCCACCGCAAGAACCCCCAAGACGAGAATTGGCCTGCCCAGCGGAAACCACATCGCAACCCATTTTCATCCGCCCCCTCACGGCTGGCAAATTATCCCTCGTGGCATTGGCTTCCAGCTGATGCGTATGACGTTGCACCCCAATTATCCTCACTTCCAATTCCCCGATACCCTTGGCCAAACCACTGCACCCGCACTAAACTTCAATAACTTGAGCCGCACGCCCCACATTCTCTCCAATGTTCCTAAAGTAACTGCCCAGCGCTCGGCCCTCCCTTATGAGCCTATTTGCGCTGTCTTCCGTCGCTATCTCCATGGCCAAAAGCTTAAGTTTACTCCCGAACGCGCGATGATTCTCGACGCCGTCCTCCGCAAGACCGGCCTCTTCGAAGCCGAGCAGCTTGCCGTCGATCTTCGACAGCTCGCGCACCGGGTCAGCCGCGCAACGGTCTACCGCACCCTGGCCCATCTCCAGGACGCCGGCATCCTCAAGCAGGTTTTCTTTGATAACAAGCAGAGTTACTACGAAGTGATCGCCGGCCGCCAAGCCTACGATTATTTGATCTGCGTGACCACCGGAAAGGTGATCGAATTCAACAGCGACAAGCTCCGCAAGCTGCGGGACGAGATCTGCCGCCAGCACGGCTTCGAGCCCATGTCCCACCAATTCCATATCTTCGGACTAAGCCCCGAAGCCCAGACCGCCCAATCCAAGGACAAACCCCAAAAGACGTGAGGAGATTTGCGATTGGAAGAAAGGATAATTAATCCCGTCCTTTCTGATCGCAAATTGCAAATCTCTAGCACATCGCCGCAAATGTGGCGAGCGCGAGGATCGCGATCTTGATCTTCATGTCCCAAAACCGCGGATTACTTAATGCCATCAGCATGACGAGCCCCTTGTTCGACGGGCATGATACAACCCCCGTGCCGATGGCCCTCAAGAAGCATTTGGCCGCGACAGGCTCCTCAAACAAGCCTTTCCCCAGTTCTGTTTATGACTTTTTTTAGGGATGATGCCCCCACGCCGCAAAAATGCCTTCTCCAGGCGCTACGCGTTGATCTCCTTCAACATCAACGAGTTATCGGTCTCTGGACATGTTCGTGTGCTGTCTCTTGGTCTTCATATGTAATTCATCTTCTCGATCCGTATTGCATGGCACTCCGAATCTGCCTATGCTCTGACCGTTGGATATGATGATGTAATCGCTTTTATGTTCCATCATTCCGAGCCTTTAATGGCTCCGTTGCCTGTGTTGGGCCCAGGCTTTCCGAATTGTTCCCCGGCCAACATTCACGCAATCCTGCGGTAGAATGTTCAGCCGATGGTTCCATTGATAACCAAGGCCTTTGACCTGTTTTGTTTTGCATTACTCCTTTGTCCTAATGAGGTAACGTGTTGCACCGGCAGTTGTTCGAGAATCTCTCTAAAAATGTTCCTTTTTCTCAAGCTTGGGTAATTAGCTCCGTCCCGCGAGGTGGATTACAAATCCTTCAGCCCTCGAATGTTCCAGACATTTGGGTCAAGCCCTACGCGCGCCAGTTTCACGCTCAGGATGCCATTACCTGGCGTGCGATTCTTGCCAAGGGCCATCACGTCTGCGGCGAAGATTGCTGGCCGGGAGGACTGACCTCTTCCAGCTTCTATAGGGATTTTCTCTCCCAACTCCCCTTGGTGCGAACCGTCGCGGTTTCTCTGAAATCACCCATATTTGAAGGCTACCCCGGCGCCTTACATCTCTACCGTTCCAATGAATTCGGCCATTTCCAGGAAGCCGAAATCGAACAATTCCTCCAAGCCGCTGCCCAGTTCGATCGCCTGGCCACCGAGTCCCGTGCCTCCCAGCTGACCCCCGAATGCGCGAGCAATCCGTCCTGGTCGCGCCGCCCAGCCGGTCGCCTATTCATTTTCGACTCCAATTTGAAATCCGTACTCGATACTCCCGCTCCCGGCTCCGATGACCATCTATTCCAGGAACTCCAGGCCGATGCCCGCAAGCGCCTGGCGAATCTTCCCGCCTCTACCCCCGTTCCCGAGCATCTGGCCATCCCCGATTCCCGCGGCGAGCTGTATCACTTCAATGTCGTGGCCTGCCCGGAATATCCAGGCCTCGGTGCCGGCCCGTTCATCTTCTACTGCCTTGAGCCCGATTTCTGCGATTGGAACGTCCTGCGACCCAGCGACGTCGCCGCCGACGCTGAAATGAGCCGGCTTGTCCCCGCCATTCAGTTCATGCGAACCGAATTTGCCCGCGGCCCTTCGCTGGGCGAGATCGCCAAAACCGTGCATCTAAGCCCCTTCCATTTTCATCGCCGCTTTACCGAACTGCTTGGCATCACCCCCAAACGATTGCTCCTGGAATGCCAGATATTTCACGCCAAACGCCTGCTCGCCTCCCATCAAATGGACCTCGTCGGTATCGCCAGCGCCTGCGGTTTCGCCCACCAGAGCCATTTCACCAGCCGCTTCAAACAAGCCACCGGCCTTACCCCAACGCGCTGGCGAAAACTCGCCGCGGTTCCAGCTTGATCAAGCGAATCGATTTTTGACGGGTTGATTTTTACCCTGGAGACACGGAGGAAGTGCAAAATTCATTTTTGCCACGGATAAAAATCGGATGCACACAGATGGAAGAATACAGACTCAGTCTCTGATCTTTTTGTTTTCATGATCTGTGTGAATCTGATTTTGATCTGTGGCTATTTCTTC
>CAZCKE010000255.1:0-6399 GCA_964499005.1 uncultured Tepidisphaeraceae bacterium | reverse complement strand
GTCGCGTGCGACGCGTGCTATTCACGGCGTTTCAGAATCGTGGTCGCCCATTTAGTGACATTCTGGACTTTGCTTTCAAACCCCTGCTTGCCCACAAACCGGTGCGGTTGCCCATAAACGCCAGAATGGCAGCGGCTTTGCCTCATGGAAGGCTCTTGCCCCACAGAACGGGAGTCTGCCTCACGGAACAATGAGGGCTTTTCACGAATTTGGAACGCCGCACAAAAATAGAGGGGGCTGCACAAAAAAGGGGAAACTCTAAAATGGACTCCACCATGGAGGGTCATTGTTTCCATGGGGCAATTCGTTCTTTATCTCACCCGAACGCATACAGGCCTCAAAAAATGAAATGGGCATAAAAGAACAAATTGCTGCACCAGCCACTTCTGTTGGCTTATAACGCACAGCGCCAGCAGCAACTTGATTACTCACGGCAATATGATGGTCCGGTCTTTTGGCTGCACGAAATCCCGGAATTTCTCCCCGCAAAGCTTTGATAATATATCGAAAGAAATTTTGGTCATCGAAATGTTTCTGCCAATTACGACGATCCAAAAGATTGATTCCGGATTGCTCAAGCACCGAAAGCACAAAACTTGCGCAGGTCAAACCGACACGCTGATTGGCTTCTATGAACTTACCGTCGCTGTTGTATGACCCCATCGGATCGCCAAAAGCATAGGGTATCCCGTCTGGATTGGCGTATGCGACAAGATCACAAAATTGAGCCACCTGTTTTGCGCGGTCTTCGACAATCGATAACGCAACCCAGTGGTAATGTTGCCTTGTCCAATCAGCAATTTCCTCATCGCGCAAATCGTGATCCCACCCTAAATGTAGGATGCGAATTCTGTCCGAAAGGCTCAGACGGAATAGCAGTCCGATGTGCGATCCGTGCTTGTTGATGGCAATGGCGACAAACCCCATTTGTTCAAATGGCTTGTCCACTGCCGCAAATAGATGCGACATTGACCCACCCTGGCCATTAACCAAGCCCGTGCATTAACGCTCGCTCATTTAGCCCTTCTTTGCGAAGCGCTTCCCGAACGCGCCGGACAAAATCCGATCTTGCTCTAAGTTGCGAATGGTATCGAAGCGTTACAGTGAGTATCGCGAGCATAAAACCTGTTGAAATATCCTTCACGTCGGCATCTACTAGAAGTCGATTGCATCTGTCGATCTCGCCACCGATAAGCCAGTCGTTCAGATTTCTGTAAATGGTCCGCAGAGCCAAATCTTCGCGCCCCTGCTTGTCTAGCTGCCTTGCTTGCTGCAACCAAGGATATTCAGCCGTCCAGCTCGATGAAGGCAACTCGATTTCTCGATACCACATCAAACCCGTGTCGTTCACGATAAACACGATTCTGTTCTCATTGCCTGGGAACGTAAATGCATGATTTACTTTGAGGGCATGCCTGGGAAAAGGCAGCCATTGGGTTTCCCCTGAACGCAATTGGAAGTATTCGATGGAAGTTGAATTCGGTGCCTTAAATTGTTCAAAACTACGCGTTAGACTGGTGGACGATGTTTTTTCGAAGTTCACTGTCTGGTCAAATTGAACCGGAATTTCTCTGGCTCTAGGTTCGTCTAATTGCCAAGCTGTTCCCACATGCTGTATCGCGCTCATGGGATATCCCCCATCTCGCTAACTTCCGTAGCGCACCCAACGAAATAACCAAATATTTCGCTTGCTTGGTTTGCGTTGATTTTCCCTTCAAATGAGTCGTCGGTACTAAGGTCCAATTCGGCATGAATTCCGTGAAGAGGCTGAGTATTTGATTTTGCTATCTCCTGCTTTTCAGGAGATAACACAAAACTAAGGCGCGATTGTACGATCGCAGCCCAACTTGAGAGTCGATTAATTGTCATTCTCGTCTGGCCAAGAGAGAACTCTCTCGGTCGATTTATCCGGTACAGAAAATCCCTCGAACCCGTAGGATCAATTTGAACTGCGGGAAGGTATTCCCCGAGCAGTTTATAGGCTGCGTGGCGATCTTCAACTTGCTGATTCACTACCACTCCGAAGGCAATACGATGCGGCTCTCCCATCAAATCAAAGAACTTCTTCACCAGTGCGCGAAAGGGTGGTAAACCGACACTCAAATCACCAATTGATCCAAATACTTCCGGCGTAGGAATTGATGCATATTGCAAATCCTTACGCCCAGTCATTCCTGTGCAGATTAATGTTCCGGCCTCCCAAGGCCCCTCTTCATAAACTTGACTCATTTTTGGTTGAGTTCTTTGCTCGTCCGGATCACTACCGACGAGTTCGCGCCAAAGTCCACCCGCAGTAGATAACTGTAGTGGCTTGTACAACGCCGTAAAGCGAAGCGAATCAACCCGCCAATTCGCCAAAGGTGGAAGTTGCCTTTTGCCGTTCATGATGCCCGCTGAATCTGGTTACTCCGCCTAGACCTAAGATTGTATCCGCTTGCCAACCATAGGCATAGAATTGCCCCGGTAGTTAGCAGGTAGAGTCAACTGTTAGTTTTTCGACAAATTCAACTAACGCCCTAATAGGATGGATGGGCGCGTTTTTCGGCGTTATTGGCAGCTTTTCTAGGACGGTTCCAATATGGACTTTTACACTTGGGACAAACCCTCGGCTCCTGATCCTTATCCCTCGGCAACCATTCGTGCCCGCACCGCTCGCAACGGTAACCCATTAGTTTTACCAGCATGGCATGAGTATATTACCAGAAATAATATACTTCAAGTCGGAATTCTGTTAACTTCGCCTTCCCTATTGGTATATTACGATTAGTAACATACGAAAGGTTAAGCCATGTTCAACGGACAGCCAGTAACGAATGGGATCACCGAAGGCGTTGAAGTTCGGAAACAGAGAGGTCTGGAAATCGCGGCCCTAGCCCGGATTGACAGAGACAATGACGTTTACCTTGTGCCCTCCCAAACCGATCCCCGCCACCCTAAATACAAGGTCCGCTATCATGCGGAACATCCGACGTGCGACTGCAGGGGTAGTTGAGAGAAAACCCATGCGGCCCCCTTCGGTCTGCCTTCGGCTCTGAGGCCCAGGCTCGAAGAGAATTCAGTGTCGAACACCCATTTTTTTCTCTCGCTTCTCTCGGTCTTCGATTTTGATTCAAAAGCGTCCCCGATACTCCTCAATCACCCCCGCCAACCTTTCCCTGGGCTGAATCGCATAAAAAAGTTCCCGATCAAACAGTGGCGCAAACTCCGCCGTCTCCCGGTTCGCCTCCGCGACGCGCTGTTCCCACTTCTGCACGCTTGGATGCGTTGCCACCGCCGTATTCAGCCTCGCGTGCATCTGGTTAAACGCCTCTTGTCTTTGCAACGACCTTCTTGGCAACCCCGCAATCTGCTCCACCATCTCCATCTTTTCTTTCCCCAACAGCCCATGCCGCAGCCGATGCCCCTCATGTGCCAGGCACGGCAAACACGGCCGCCTCTGCCCCACCGCCGTCGGAAACATCAGCGTCGCGGTAGTGACCGCAAACGCCGGCGCCTCGATCCCGATGAATTCCGCTATCACTTGATCCGTTACCTGGTCGTACCGCCCGCCCCCAATCCCATGCACGAATTGATCCATCACCAGCAGACGCGCAAACAACGTCAACGTCAGCGCCCGTGGCGACAATCTCACATGATGTTCGTTCAAAAATCTCCCGAGTCCCTCTGCCGCTTTCCACCCGTCCAGGTCGGCTTTCAAAGCAAGTCGATCCCCTTCAACAACCAGAGCCCATCCCGCTTCGTCGCGCTTCACCGTCGCCCGCCCGCGCTTCCCGCTCTCCAATTCATCCATCCAGAACGCGGTCTCACATTGACCCCCCTCCACCACCAAATCCGGCATCGGCTTGGCGTCCGTCCGCAGTTTATGTTGCTTGCGATAATCCCCGAGCGCCCGGTTGTAAATCGCCGCAAACTCACCCGCCCGCGCCAGCAGATGATGCACCAGCACCAGATACGGCTCGGATGAAAACATCGGCGACACGATCGTGGCCCGATGCTTCAGCCCAAGCGATTCATCCACACGATGTATTGCCTCCGTGATCGCGCCGGACAATCCCTGGGGTTTCTTCGGCTGCTTCGACAACTCATCCAGAAATTCTCCCGCCATCGTCGCGAACGGCCACGACTTCGTCGCCACATCCAACATCGACTTCAAATCATGCAAATGCCCCGCCGTCGGGCTTTCCAATAGCCCCGACCATTCCGCGTTGTTCAGCCTCGAATCATCCGTAATCGGCTGCGACCACCCCGGCCATCTCAATTGCAAATGCTTGGGCGCATCCGTGTCCACTGCCAGATGCAATCCCTGCCCTTGCACCTTTGCGGTCGAAGCTTCCAGTAATGCCAGCTTCGACCACACCCCCGGATGATAAAGCTCCGTCTGATGCCCCGTGCCAATTACCGGCCGCGAATCATCCAGCTTCAGCCACTCCCGCTGCCTCCGCCGCAGCTCCGCAATCTCGATCCCCTGCACTCGCGCACTCGCCGCCCCCAGCAATTTCTGATTCGCCAGCGTATCGCTCAGCAGCTTCGCCGGCTGGGGCCAAACCAGAATGCTCGAGTCCTCGCCGGGAGCTTTCCAGTCCGCGTACCGCGACATGTGCTGGCTCATGAAATGAAGAAATTAATGACAAGCGCCGCAACACGCTTCAGCCGTTTCGGCGACTGCCGGCAGATGATCCGATATCGTCGGCAACGGGTTCTCCGCCAGCCGCCGCATTTCCGTCGCCAGGACATGCAGGTAATGCCGCAGCCGATTATCCGCGTCGTCCAGCTTCCCCCCAAAGTGCCGTGTTGGGTCGTTGTAAATCAAGCGGATCGGAATCTCCTTCACCCGAAACTGCGCTGCCGCCACCTGCGGCCAAAGCTGAAGCGGAAACGCATATCCCGGCACGTCCAGCCGCAATCGCCGCATCGCCGACATCCGATGCGCCTTGAACCCGCAAAACGAGTCCGTCAGCCCCAGATCAAACAAGTCGTTCAGCAACTCCGTGATCGTGACGTTAATCGAACGCCGATCGCTCGGCGGCAGATCATCATCGCCCCTGGGCTTCAAGTATCTCGACCCGCTGATCAAATCCCATTGATCCGCCGCAATCTCCCGCAGAAATTCCGGGATCATCTCCGGCTCATGCTGCTCGTCACAGTCCATCGTAATGACCCAATCGAAGCCCGCCCGCTGCGCGCAGGCAAACGCATCAATCAGGCTCTGCCCATACCCCTGATTTTCCAGGTGGCGGATCAGCCGGATATCCTTGCGATCCGCAAGGATTTGCCCTGTCCCGTCCGTGCTGCCATCATCGACAACCAGGACGTCGGGCGAATATCGTAGGATCTTGTCGAGCACGCGGCCGACGTACTTGTGCTCGTTGAATACTGGAACGGCGATCAATGTCCGCACACTTGCTCCTTGCCGGCTCATGCCGTCTCGACGAAATTCATAGTAGAACTGCTGGAAATGCCCGTCAACTCGGGATTTGGCTCTTTGCCATTTGTTCTTGGTTCTTTGTTCATCGTTCTTAGGCTCAAATACTTTGCCAGGACCGTCACATTCCCCTAAAGAACCAGAAACCAAGGACAAAGAACCAAGAACAAATGGCAAAACCCTCCCAAATCCCCATTCTCTTCCAAGACGATCAATTGATCGCCGTCGAAAAACCGCCGGGCCTGGCCACCATCCCCGGGCGCGGCGAATCCACGAGCCTGCTGGAGCAACTTGCCGCGCAAATCAATCTCCCGTGCACCGGCTCCGCCGATCCGCGATTGCGCCTGGTCCACCGCCTCGACAAAGACACCAGCGGCGTCCTGCTCCTGGCAAAAAATATCTCCGCCCAGCGTCATCTCTCTCACCAATTCCAAAATAACCAGGTGCAAAAAGAATATCTTGCCATCGTCGCCGGCCGCCCCGACAAACCCGAAGGCGAAATCAACGCCTCCCTCGCCCCGCATCCCACCCAGCGCGACCGGATGGCTATCAGCAAACAGGGCCGCCCCGCGTTGACGCCATGGAAATTCGAGAAGCGCCTGGGCCGATTCTCCTTGATCCGCTGCTTCCCCAAAACCGGCAAGACCCACCAGATCCGTGTCCACCTGAAATCAATCGGGCTGCCATTGGCCGTTGATCCGCTCTACAATCCTACACCAACCCCGGGCATCTTCCTGAGCCACCACAAGCGCGGGTATCGCCCCACCTTCGGCCAAGACGAGCGGCCCCTGATCGGCCGACTCACCCTCCACGCGGAGAAGCTCAAGTTTACGCATCCCGATGGCCGCGAGATCACGATCGAGTACCCGCCTCCGAAGGATTTCCGGGCGACCATTGCGCAGCTCGGTAAAATATGAATTTGCACCGCAGAGCGGCTGTGTTAAATGTCAACTATTCAGGGACACGCCCCGGCCGCG
>CAZCKE010000254.1:0-6434 GCA_964499005.1 uncultured Tepidisphaeraceae bacterium | reverse complement strand
GGCCCCGTCGTCTAGAGGCCTAGGACACGGCCCTTTCAAGGCCGCGACACGGGTTCGAATCCCGTCGGGGTCATTGTTTTGCCTCGCAAGCCGCGTATTGATTCTTGCTGCATTCGGCGAGCCCTCTTCGCCGCCGAATGCTGCGTGTCGCCGTAATAGCCAATATTTGAGGGCTGTCGCGCCTTCCCGTTACTATTTCCCTTCCTTCAGGCGGATACGATAAATCCTAGTGGGTTCGATTTTCTCGATGGGGAGAAAATATGGCCGTGCGATTCTCATTGCGATTCTCTTGGTGTTTGGCGGCAATCACAACGGTCCTGTCTTTTGTTGTCCAGGCTCGCGCGGAGGATTCGGTCCGGACCCGGCAACGGATCGATTTTGATTGGAAATTCCTTCAATCCAACGCGGACAATGCCCAGGTCGTCAATTATGACGATTCCAAGTGGCAGGCCGTCAACCTGCCGCACGACTGGAGCATTTACGGGCCGTTTGACGTCAATGCCGCTGCGGGACGCTACGGGGGATATCTTCCCACCGGAATCGGTTGGTATCGCAAAAATCTCCATGTTCCCGATTCCGACAAGGGCAAACAACTCGCCCTCGAATTTGATGGTATTTACGAATACAGCCAGGTCTGGATCAATGGCCATCTTCTAGGCCTGCGGCCTTACGGATTCATCAGCTTTATTTATGACATCACGCCTTACGTCAATTTCGGCGGCGACAATACGATCGCGGTGCAGGTGGACAACTCGCGACAAACCAATTGCCGCTGGTATTCCGGGTCGGGGATTTACCGCGACGTCTGGCTGATCACGACGGATGCGTTGCGTATCCCGCAGTGGGGGACGTATGTCACCACGCCCAAGGTCAGCGCCGACAATGCCACGGTGAATCTCGTCGCTCAAGTGGATAACCGCCGTGCCCAGGCGGCATCGTACGATTACGTTTGCACGATCCTCGATGGCGACGGCAAAGAAGTGCAAAGCTCCAGTGGATCAGGCCAGGTCGCCGCCGGCGACAGCGGTCAACTCAGCGCCCAATTGAGCGTTGACCATCCCAAGCTCTGGTCGATCGATACGCCCAGCCTCTATACCCTTCGCGTCCAACTGAAAAGCGGCGGAAATATCATCGATCAATACGACACGCCTTTCGGCATCCGCGACATCGAGTATGACGTCAACAAAGGCTTTTCCATCAATGGCCAGCACGTCAAGCTCAACGGCGTTTGCCTGCACGGTGACGGCGGTGCGGTCGGCACGGCGGTGCCGCCGGGCATCTGGCGACGCCGATTAATGGAACTCAGGGAAATGGGCTGCAACGCCATCCGCGCCAGCCACAATCCGCCCGACCCGGATTTTCTCGATTTGTGCGATCAACTCGGTTTTTGCGTCATGGACGAGGCCTTCGACGAATGGGCCGACCGAAAGACACAGGTCTCCCAGGGGTATCACACTCTGTTCAGGGAATGGCACGACCGGGACGTGACGGATTTTGTCCTGCGCGACCGGAATCATCCCAGCGTCGTTCTCTGGAGCGCCGGAAATGAAATTCCCGATCAAACCAATCCCCACGGCGCCGCCGTTGCCACCGAATTGGTCGGCCTGTTCCACAAGCTGGACCCGACACGGCCGGTCACCGCCGCCTGCGATAACGTTTACGCCGAGCCGCGCAGCGCCTACCCCGAATTCCTCGCCGCGCTGGATATCGTCGGCTACAACTACGTCGATCGATGGCGAGACCGCGCCTACTTGTATTACAGCATCGATCGCCAGGCTTACCCCCAGCGCAAATTCATCGGCACCGAAGATTCGTCCATGGGCGGCGTGCGCGGAAATTACGGCAATCCCTTCGTCAGCCCGACGTTGCCCACGACTCAGCCTGTTGCCACGCAGCCCACCGTCCCGACCCGCGGCCCGGCCGCCCTTGCCGCCACCAACTTGCGGCGCGCCCGCAGCACTCCCTATCCGCGCATCAATGTCGAGCAGCTCTGGGGATTCGTCGGCGCATACGATTATGTCTGCGGCGATTTCATGTGGACGGGAATCGACTATCTCGGCGAAGCCGGTGTCGGATCATCCTCGGGCCCCATCGACAGCGCGGGGTTCAAGAAGGATGGGTTTTATTTTTACCAGAGCCGCTGGACCACCCAACCCATGGTTCACGTTTTTCCCCATTGGAATTGGAGCGGCTACGAAGGCCAAGTCCTGCCCGTCTACTGCTACACCAACTGCGACTCAGTCGAGCTCTTCGTCAATGGAAAATCGTATGGCGTCAAGGGCTTTGGCTTCATGCTTGAGGGGGCGCAGGGCCGCAACAGGACCAATCCCAGCGCCCGGCGGACTCGAACCACCAGCGACCTTCACCTGGAATGGGATGTGGTGTACGAGCCCGGCACGCTAAAAGTCGTGGGCATGAAAGATGGCCAGGTCGCCGCGACCGAAGAGATCGCGACGACGGGTGGTCCGGCGGCCATCGATGTGCAAGCGGACAAAACCGATCTCGCCGCCGATGGTCGCGATGTCGCTCATCTCACCGTGAAGGTCGTCGATGACAAGGGCCGAACGGTCCCCACCGCCAGCACCGCCCTAACGTTCGACGTGCAAGGCGCCGCTCAATTGATCGGCGTGGATAGCGGCAGCATGTCCATCGACGAACCGTTTAAGGCCAACCATCGCAAAGCCTTCAACGGCCTTGCCCTGGCTATTCTGCAATCCACGCGAACCGCCGGCCCGATCCACGTCGTCGTCCACGCTGCCGGCCTGCCGGATGCGTCCGTTGATCTTCAAGCCAGGTGACAGTTTTAGGCCCACTGGCGCAACGGAGCGGGTCGATTTCCGATCAAGCCTGATTTTCATCGCCATTTGCCTCGAAGCTAAGTGCCTTGCGATGCGTCGTGGCCGCCTTGCGCGCCGCCGCCTTGCGGATTCGCCGCGTCCGGCCCACCGTCTGCTGATCGACTGTCGCCTTGCGCGTCGGGTTGGCATTGGCGACCATCACCGCCTGCGCTCCATCGGGCGCGTAGAGATCGGCGCCGATTTCTTCCGAAAGACCTTCCGCTCGCTTATAGATTCCACCGCAGCACATCACCTGCATGTTCGGGCAGCTATTCACTTCGCGGAGGTAATCGATCAGCTTGCGGACCAGCGGAACGCCGCTGGGCAGCGTGCTGAACATGATCAAGAGATCCGGCCGGAACTCACCGATCAGCTTGAGCACCTCGTCTTCCGGGACGCCGCCACCGCCAAAGCGGGTTGTCCACCCATCGGATTCAAACAGATCGGCCGTGATCTGACCGCCCAACTCCTCCGGCTCTCCATCGCCACAGAAGATCAGGACCTTCTTTCCCGTTGACGTTTTACGCTCCAGCTTGGCCGCGATCTGGTCGGTGATGCTGCGATTGAGGAGGGTGGCGAGGTTCAGCGTGCTTTGGCTGATCCGGTCGTCGCGGTAATGGGCCTGGAGCATCTCCATGGTCGGCCAGATCAGCTTCGTGAGCAGGTCGTACGCTGACACACCGCCGGCGAGGGCTTCTTCGATGATTCGACGGCATTCGATGCGATTGCCCTCAAGCAGCGGCTCGACATAGCGGCTCGACAGCGACGACGAGGTGGAAACAGAAAGGCTCATGACTGGGTCTCCGAAGTCTTTCCCGGGCCGGCATCCATCACCATTCCCGGGGCGTTTCATTCAGAACCGGTAGGCTTCCTTGCCGCCGTTTTGCTCATCGCATGTTAAAATAGATAAACTGAGATGACAAGTGTATCGTTATATCATTATAAAAATCTTTACTATTTTAACATTCGCGTTAGTTGAGCATTTTTGCCGCTTGAAAAGCGGTTTCTTGGCAATCAGGGCTTGGTTTGCGACAATGGCCGATAATTCCTGGGAGACTTTGAAAATGAGCTACTTTCTCGCCGTCGGATCGGAGCAGCGCGGGCCTTTTGCCAAGGAACAATTGTTAAGCCAGGGGCTGGCTCCCCAGACGTTGGTCTGGGCCGAGGGAATGCCCCAATGGGTCCGGGCGGACAGTGTTCCGGAACTGGCGTCGTTATTTGTGGCAGCGCCGGGGGCCGCGCCGATGCAAGGCGCTCCTGTCTACCAGCAACAGCCCCAGATGCAGCAACCGCAACCCGTCGGGTATGCGACGCCCATGGGGGCGCCCCCATTCGACAAACAGAAAGCTAGCAGCACCAAATTGGCCTGCGGGCTTTGCGGAATTCTTCTCAACGGGCTGGGTATTCACAAGTTCATTTATGGTGCGACCGGCGCAGGTCTCACGATGCTCCTGGTTACCATCCTCACCTGCGGGTTTGGGGGGATTATCATGGGCGTCATTGGCATCATCGAGGGAATCATTTACCTGACCAAGTCGGACGAGGAATTTTATCAGTTGTACATGGTGCAGAAGAAAGCTTGGTTTTAAGCTTCTTCTGCCGACCAATCTCAACTCGCCCGTTTCCCCATGTCCACCCGCGCCGAATATCTGGCCCACACCCGGACTGTCGTCATCAAGCTCGGCACGCAATTGCTGAGCAACGACGGCGGGCGCCTCGATGCGCCCTTCATCGCTTCGATCGCGCGGCAGGTCGCGGAACTGCGCCAACGCGGGGTTCGTGTCACCATTGTCAGCTCCGGTGCCATCGGCTGCGGCGTGCGCGAGCTGGGCCTGCCCGAGCGCCCAACCGACTTGGCCCGGCTCCAGGCCGTCGCCGCGGTGGGGCAGCGGCGGTTGATGGATGTCTGGGCCGATGCGTTTGAACCCCGCCAATTGCATGTCGCCCAGATTTTGCTGACCCGCGAGGACATCGACGACCGCACGCGCTTCCTGAATCTGCGCAATACGATCGTCGCCGTCCACGAACTGGGCGGCGTCCCCATCGTCAATGAAAACGACACCGTCAGCACGGCCGAGATCGTGAAGATCACCTTCGGCGACAACGACATCCTCGCCGCGATGGTCGCCCACGCGCTGCGTGCCGATCTGCTGGTGCTGATGACAGTCGTGGACGGACTGCTCGACGTCCAGGGGAAAGTCTGCCCCCTGATCTCGCGCGTGAGCGACGCCCACGAGCAGGTCCGCGCGGAGAAGACAGCTCAAGGCCGTGGCGGGATGGATTCCAAGATCGCCGCCGCTCGGATGGTCACGGAAGCGGGCGAAGCGATGATCGTCGCCAATGGACGAGTAGAGCGAATTCTCTTGCGCTTGCTCGACGGCGAGGAACTGGGGACGCTCTTTATTCCCCCAGTCGATCGGAAGAAGCGTTCATCCCGCAGTCGATGGATCGGGTCGGTCCGTCCATCCGGAACGATCGTGGTGGACGACGGAGCGCGAAAGGCCCTTGCCGAGCAAAATCGCAGCCTGCTTCCGGTGGGGGTGCGCTCGATTGAGGGCAAATTCGAGCGCGGCGATGTCGTGGCCATCGTGGGGGCGGACCATCAACGGATTGCCCGAGGGCTGAGCAATTACTCATCGGATGACGTTGCTTTGATTGCGGGGAAAAAGACCGACCAGGTCCGCAAAATCCTTCACGACAGTGCATATCACGAGGTGGTGCATCGGGACAATCTGGTCCTGGAATGAGCCGCTTTAACCTCCTGAAATGAAGCCAGTTGCGCCTGATCCGGAAAAATCTAACCAATGGCCCCCTGTTTTGTCTCTACAATGGAGGGGAGAGCAGATCGGTTGATTTGAAGGAGATCGCTATGAAACGCTTTGGAATTCTCTGTGCCTCGGCCTTGCTCTTCATGCTGCCCAATGCGGCATCGGCCCGTTCGCATTTCTCGTTTGCGTTTGGCTTTGGAGGTTTCCCATTCTTCGGTTTCGGCTATCACAGCCGGGGAGTCTCCGTCTCGGTGGCCGCGCCGCTCTGCTATCCAAGCTATTCGTATCCCGTCTATTCGTCCCCGGCCCCAGTTTATTACTCGCCGCCGGTCATCTATAGCCAGCCTTCGGTTGTCTACGCCGCGCCGCAGGTGGTTTATTCGGCTCCCGTTTATGCGGCGCCCTACTGCAACTATCCCAGGGCCTCGTTCTATTATTATCAGCGGCCCGTGTCGGTGTACTATCACGGATACTACGGCCGTCACTATTGATCGCGGCGAACCAGTCGCGATTCGGGCCCCGGTAAGGTCGTAAAGCCGATTGCCTGGGACCATTGCCCTGCACGATTATTTTGCGGGACGATGAGTCTCGGGCAATCCGTTTTTGAGGGAGCAATGTTTTGATGAGCCCAATGTTGTGCCGAGCTGATTTGCGTTAGAGTTAAAGCTCGATGACTTCGGGGCCGTATTTAATTCCTTATCCGCCGCCGTACCCGTCGCCTCCGCCGTTGCCATACCCGCTGCCCGTTGAAGCCCAACCCCCGCCGCCCCCCCGCCCCTGGTCAGTCTACATTGCGTGGATGGTAATCCTCGCCCCCCCCACCATCCCC
>CAZCKE010000253.1:0-6465 GCA_964499005.1 uncultured Tepidisphaeraceae bacterium | reverse complement strand
GCTCAATTGGCAGAGCAGCTGACTCTTAATCAGCGGGTTGTAGGTTCAAGTCCTACATGGCGCATTCAGCACCTACAAGGGGTTAGAATAATTGCATGTCGAAGCGGAATTGACATTAATAAGGCGAAAATAAGGTTGAGGAGGCGAGAGAACGGCTTCGCCACCGCTGACCTTCCACGGGACACTTAGGAGGCCATCGGTGCGCATTCCTTTTTTGTTCTGGAACCTCGACAAACGCCCTCTACAGGAGAGTGTTGCCAATCTGGCAGCGGCCCATGATCTCTGCATTGTCATTCTTGCGGAGTGCGATATCGAGCCCGAGACGATGATCACAGAGTTTTCCGCGAAGGGGATGTCGGGATTTCAGTACGCGGATACTCCGGGGTCGGCAGGCAGCGATATTCGCATTTTCACAAGACTGCCTAAGGTCGAGCTGCGGCCAGTCCTTGATGATCCAAACAAACATTTGACCCTACGTCGAATGGTATTTTCCCATGTACCCGATCTTCTGCTTGTCGTAGTTCACCTCCAAAGCAAAATTAACTGGTCCGAAGACGATCAAACGCATGGGGCATTCGAATTATCAAAAACTATTTTGGAACAAGAGAATTTCTTCTCTCATCGCCGCACCCTACTCGTCGGCGATTTGAATATGAACCCATTTGAAAAAGGGATCGTTGGATCGTCCGGATTACATGCGGTGATGACTAAAGGCATCGCGAAAAATGAGTCTCGCATGATTGATGCTCGACAACATTTCTTTTTCTACAATCCGATGTGGCGGTTTTTTGGTGAGCGGAGCGACGGTCCTCCCGGCACCCACTACTATTCAGCTTCCGGTCGGCCAGTATCCTTCTTTTGGAACATTTACGACCAAGTGATGGTAAGGCCCGCCTTGATGAATGCTCTCGACGAAGTGAGGATACTAGACCGTATTGGCAATGTGGCGCTCCTCGACGAAGATGGTTTTCCCGATGATAAAGTTGGGTCTGACCATTTGCCTTTGCTCTTTACACTGAACCTTCTGAATGGGAGTGGCAATGGATAACAGCGTCCCGAATTTGTGGCCAAACATCGAAGTAAAAGTCTTGTCCCCAGTGGCGGTCTTGAAACAGCAAGCCCATCAACTGAGCTCTGTCACCAAAGGAGTACTCGAAGCGGAAGTGCGATCCCTACATTTTGAAAAGGGTTCGGTACGACACGACTTCGTGATCACTGCAAAGGCGATTGGATATTCTCACGTACTTTTTTCAGCTTCACACGATCGAGAGTTAGTCTATCCGGTAGCGTTGAAGTTTAAGCAGTGGGATGATCAGGCCCGATTGGAATTCATCAAATCCAGAGAAGGCATTCTTCACAGGAGCGAAGAGATACCAGATGGCGACAAATTCGCGCCAGGGCCGGACGAGTTAAAGAATCATTTGCAGGCCATTTTCCATTCCGATCAAGCCAAATCCGTAGTTATGTCGATGATCGCAAAGAGTAACGACAATTCGATTACTGCTGATGATCTTCCACCGCCTCAATTGCCGAAGTGAATATGCGTGCCAATGAGCAACACAATATCAGCTTGATATGGCAAAGCACCCAAAGATTTTCGAGACCACATATGAGACCTACACCGTCGTACGCCCCTTGGACGAAGGCGGCTCCGGCGTCGTATTTCAGGTAGTCGATTCTGACAATCGCCCCTTCGCCTTGAAATGCCTTGCACAAGACAAGGTCACTTTCTCAAAACGCAAACGGTTCAAAAACGAGCTGGATTTTTGTCGCAAGCAGTCACACCCCAACGTTGTGCGAGTGATTGATACCGAATTCATAGCCCACCCTTGACACGATTCCAGCGGCTCATGCTCACCGTTCTCGGTGTCGAGCTTCGTCCATTCGTTCAGCGTAGGTTCTTCCTCTTTCGATTCAGCTCGCCGCACCCCCCATGCGGGCTGAACTAAGCATTTACCCGCGCCAGAGTCCCCGTGACGAGTTTTTGCGGGCTTCGGGAATCGCGGTTTGTGTCTGGGCGGGCGCGGGCTTAGTTTCGGCATTTCCGATCGCGACCGCGTAAATCGGCTCCCAGCCGGTGCGCTCGAGCCCAAAAAGCTGGCGAACATCGTTATCGAGAAAAGTGCTTCTGAGCGAGCATCCCAGGCCGTAGGCGCCGGCGCCCAGATACATGCGCTGCGCCGCCGCGCCGGCTTCGAGATGAGCTAGACGGTACAAGTCGGGGCCGGCCTCGGTCAGGAGGCGATAAAGATTGGCATACATGAAACAGATCGCCGCCGCCGATGCGAATTGGGGCAAGCCCATCATGACGCGCTGGGCCTCGGCTCGGAAATTGCCGCGGCGAAGCGCCGTCCAGGCATCGCTCTTGGGGTAGTAATACCAGAGGCCCGGATCGATTCCCGAAACGCCATTGATGATCCAAAACGGCCTGACCAGCGCGACGTGCGCGCCTTCGGGAAAAAGCGGATAAGAGCTGGGCCAGCAAAACGCGATGCGGTTGAGCGTCCAGACGCGGCCCCGCGCGAGGGACCCCGAGGCAAACGACGTCGCGGGACCATAGTTGAGTAGCAGACGGCCCAGCAGCGTTCCCCCTTCCGACTCATCCACATGCGGAAACTGCTCGACGTCAAATTCCTGTGACAGCGGGGAGAGTTCCGTAAGCGGCGGACGGACTTCGCGCACGGCGACGCCCGGCGCGACGCAGTCTTCCTGCACCGCCGTGACCGAACCATATTCAACAATCTCCTCCACCGGCGCCGGACGGGGCAGCGTCGGCATCGTGCCCGGCGCCGGTAGCGTATATCCGGCGGGGGGCTGGAGGGGTTCAGCCGCTTCGTTGGCCCAGATCACCATCCCCTGCACGCTTTCCGAATCAGAATAAGGCGCGTCAGGAGGCAGACCGATCAATTCGCGGGTGGTGGCGGCATTGACGCTCATGCGCACCAGCGTATTGAATCCAAGCCCCGAGCCGACGACGGAGAGATTCTCCATCACGTGACCCGCCTCGGCCAGCGCCTGACGATACCCGCGCTTGCGCAAGCGCGAGGTCGAGCGGCAAAAGACCGTCGAGACCAGCAGTACCGCCGGCACCGATCGGAGAAATTCCAGATCAGGCCGGCCTCGCTTGAGTTGGGCCAGCGTCTCCCACCCCTCGCGCAGCTTGCGGAGGGCAAACTCCTGAATGGAAAAGTGGTAAAGGCCCGGCTCAAGCCCTTCAATGCCAAAGGCGGCCACATAAATTTCGCAGGGATAGATCAGATCCTGGCTGGGAACGGCGCGGAGCATCGGAGCGGCGCCTCCGGGTTTCGCCGGCGCTGCCGGACGCGTCACCCCCGCCGCAAGATGAAGCCATGCCGCCAGCGTGCGCAAATCCTGATTGGGTTGCACGTGGCTCTCGGGCAGCGCTTCAACTCCGTCAAACAACAACGCAATCGTGGGGACCGTCGGGCTGACCAATTTGGTCGGCAAAGGAGTCTTGTCGTAACCTTCAAAGACGCGATATGGGCTGGGCTGCTTGCCGGCCAGCGCGTTCATCGCATTCTGGATCGATTCGGCCGCGCCCCCCAAGCCCGCGAAAACGGTATGGGGCTTCGCCGGGGATGATCCCGACGAGGAGGTTTCCTCTCCGAGTTGCTTGGTCGATTCGTGAAACTCACGAACGCGCTCCACGCGCTCTAAAATTTCCGGCGATAGCTTCATCGCACCTTCGCAATGGATATGAACAACCGTCTGCGAACAACCGTCGATGACCAAATCCTAGAACAATTGTTCCAGGATACCTTCGACGGAGATCTGTATGCAGGTAAAGATCGGCGTGTCGCGCTGCGTATACCTGCTGCTCTCAGTTTCGCGGAGTTCCATCACCAAATCAAGAAAATCCTTCGGCTCATCCGACTCAACCCCAACAACAAATTCCTGACCGCCCACACAGAAACCATAGGTCGAGTTCAACTTCACACTGGGGTATTTGTTCCCGACTTTAATATGTGCGTCCATTATGGCCTGCCGCTGCTCCAGCGGAAGCAGATACCAGTCCCGCGTTTTAACAAAAGGATAAACAAAAAGATATTTGCGCTTCCCAGGCACAATGTGCGTTCGGCTCTCGCTGGTGTGAAATGGATCGAGCTTGTCAATGTACATGCTTCGTTTCGTCATCGAGACAAATGACCAGGGGGTACCGAGATATCCTCCCAGGCGGGTCCGATTGATCGCCTGGGATTGCGCCTGGAAATCGTCCGGCGTGGCCGAAATTCGCCACAACAAAAAATCGGCATCCGGGCGGAGCCCCACCGTGCTATACGAGAGGCAAAGCATCCCCGGCCGCGATTGGCGCATCAAAGCCTCGAATTCGGCCCGTGCGTGTTCCTTATCCACGTTGGGCAGCCGTCGAAACGACGGATCGAGCTTATAAAACGCAAAATTAACAAACTGTCGCGTGATCGGTGATGCCCCGGCTCCTTGCGGACGCGTTGCGGGCAACGGCCCCCCCGCCGGGGGCGTCACGGCATTGGACGATGAATTGGTTGCCGCAGGCTGGCTCATGGACCGGTCCTTCAAGTTGCCCTATTCTACAATCTGACCAGCCATTGGTAAAAATCGGCGAATGCATAGTGTGCGGCAAAAAAATATGCGTTTTGCGTCTTTCGGGGCCCTATTGGCACTTTTTTCAGCCATTTCCTGATGGCCATTTTTGCCGGCGTGATGCGCAACCCCAGGGATTTCACCTTCCAGTCCAAACACATCGATCATCGTCCCCGGCCTTGGAGGCGACGGAAATGCCTACGCGGACGTCGCATATGGCCTCCAAAAAGGCGGCAGCCAAGATTGCATTCGCGTCTTTGACTGGGGTTGTGGCTGGGCGCTCTTTCCGATCACTCTCTATTCCGGCTCTTTGCATGATTCCACCGAGCGGTCCCTCGTCGATCTGATCAACCAATGGCGAAAAGATCATCCCAGTGCGCGGATCTGCCTGATTGCGCACAGTGCCGGCGCCGGCGTCGTTTTGGAGGCCCTGTCCCGTTTGGATGAGACCGTCGTCATCGGCTCGGTGATCCTGCTGGCCCCCGATGTCTCGCCCGATTATCGCCTCGGCCCCGCCCTGCGCCATACAAATGTCATTCATGTGTTTTACAGCGAGCACGACTTCTTCTGGCAGGGGGGCGGCACTCTGGTTTTCGGAACGTACGACGGCGCTCATCGCGACGGAGCGGGTCGAACCGGATTCACTCTCGCCGATCTGACCGATGCCGAAAAGAAAAAAGTAGTCCAGCACCCCTACCAGGGCGAATGGAAACAATATGACAACGGCGGCGGCCACTTTGATTGGCTGTCCGGCATATTCGCTTCCCAGGTTTTAAAACCCTTGATCGACCAGACGCCGCTTGCTGCCCAGCTGCCGGTCAAGCCCGCCGGCACCGGGCAATCAGCCGCGGCGACTCATCCTTGAGACTCGAGCCATTGTAGTCTCCATAAAGCTTTTCAATCACCATCCCGTTCCGTTCGATCAGCAATTGCAATTCGCGGGGAAAAATCCAGGTAAGAGAGAATTCCGTTCGTTGCCGATGCCTCACGCCGCGCGAATCAAACCAGGAATAATGGAAAATCGGATGCTGCACTTGCTGGGCAATCTCCCGGCGAATCGAGATCGTCCGATGAACCGTCCGATCCAAACCCGGCACATAAAACACCCCCGGATCCAAATTTTCCGTATGTGGCTGTGCCAGCAGCGACATGTCCGGATTAAAAATATCCAGCCAGAATGACCCGCGCGGCTTCAGATGATCGCAAATGACCCCAAGCAACGCATCCTGCTCTTTGAGCGTCGGAAATCCCAAAAACGTATTGAAGAGGATCACGATCCAATCAAACCGTTGCTTGAGCCGCAGCTGCAGCATGTCCTGATGCACCAGCGATAAATCCCGCTCGGAAATCCCCACCGCGTCGCGCTTCCGCCGCGCGATCTCGAGCATCGCGTGGTCATAATCGACCCCAATGACCCGATGTCCCGCCTGCGCCAGCGGAATCGCCGCCCGCCCGGTCCCGGCCGCCAATTCCAAAATCGTCTGCCGGCGCCGCGGCATCTTCGACAGCAAAAACGGCACGTCCTCCTCGAGCATTCGCTTCTGCTCGTTTTCGGCGTCGTAATATTCGGCAATAGCCTTGTATCGTTTCATGATCGTATCGTTTCATGAGTTTTTGCAAAGAAGGATGGAAATCACCGGAGAGAGTCAGCGCCAAGCTCAGAATTGCATGTCCGGCGAATAGCCGACAATCGCGATGCGATACCGCTCGGCCAGCTCCAGCACCTTGGGTTTTTCCAGGATGATCGTCTTGCCTGGCTCAAGCACCACCGCCCCGGCCCGCGCGGCGCGCAACTTTTCGATGGTTGTTACGCCAATCGTCGGCACGTCCAGCCGCCTGTCCCCATGGACATTGGAAACCTTTATTAAAGTCCACCCCCCCACT
>CAZCKE010000252.1:0-6536 GCA_964499005.1 uncultured Tepidisphaeraceae bacterium | reverse complement strand
GGGTTTGACACCAAGGGCCGAAAGGACCGCCTGGTCAATGCCCTGGGCACCATTACGCG
This sequence comes from uncultured Tepidisphaeraceae bacterium, assembly GCA_964499005.1. Lineage (GTDB taxonomy): Bacteria > Planctomycetota > Phycisphaerae > Tepidisphaerales > Tepidisphaeraceae > CAZCKE01. Next base: position 6,477 of record CAZCKE010000252.1, on the reverse strand, counting down.
CCGCGTTTATGACACGCGCGACCGCGTCGCCAGCGTTTGGGTCGGCACCAACGATTCCCCCTCCAGCGGAAGCTGGTCGCCGACCAATAACAGCTCGCCGTGCAATATGATTAAGGTAACGGACAACCAATACGACAGCGGAAGCGTGGGAGATGGCCTGCTCACGCAAGTAACCACCTACGTTGACTCTACTTCCGGCGACAACCGTGTCACCGGCAACTGGTACGATTGGCGGGACCGTCTGGTTGCCACCAAGACCGGCCTGATCCTCAGCAGCGGCTCCGAGAGTCTATCCTCCGAGAACGATGGCACCCGTCGGCAGCTCTACATTTCCATTTTGGATAGCCTGGGCAAAATCACAGAGAACGACACCTACGACGGCGACTTCGTTGCCGCCAGCATCAGTAGCGGAACTCTGAACCTCACATCTGGTTACGGCGGTTATCTGCGCGCAAAATCCGTCATCAATTATGACGATCAAAATCGGGCTTATCAAACACTTAAATACAGCGTGGACCAATCGGCGGGGACCGTCTCCACGTATGCTCTGACGACGAATATATTTTTCAACCATCGAGGCCAAACGATCGAGATTTCAAAGCCCGGCGGCATCATCGGTAAGACTATTTTTGATAGTGCTGGTCGCGTCACTAACACTTACTCCACCGACGGTGGCGTGGTCAACAGCGCTTCTTATGCTGGTACATGGACCGGCGCCAGCTCGCTTTCCAATGACCTGATCCTTGAAGAGACGATCAACTCCTATGACTCCGATGGCAATGTCATCTTAACGACTGCGAAACAGCACAATCACGATGACGCGAATACCGGCGAGCTTGGCAATGCCAGCACAACCCCTAAAGCTCGCGTCAGTTATGAGGCCTGTTACTACGATGCGGGAAATCGCCCCACGACCCGTGTCTCCGTGGGCACAAATAGCGGTAGCAGCTATACACGCCCATCGTCCCCTCCTTCGCGCGGTAACACTGCCCTGGAGACCAGCTTCACCTACAATCCCGCCGGCTGGCCGGACACCATAACCGATCCCAAGGGGATCGTCACCGCCAACTATTACGATATGATGGAGCGAACGACCCGGCAGATCGAAGCTTATAACGGCGTTACGCCGCCTAATCCTAGCAATCTACCCTCTGGAACCACTTCCACCGATCGGGCCACCGTCTGGACCTATGACGGCCTCAGCCACATCCTGACCCTTCAGGCTGTGATGCCCTCCGGCACCAACAGCCAGACCAGCCAGTACAACTACGGGGTCACTACCAGCGGCAGCAGTTCCATCAATTCCAATGACTTTTTGGCTTCTATCCAATATCCCAACAGCAGCACCGGCAGCGCCGGCACAGCTTCATCGGATAAAACAACCTTCACCTACAACGCAATCGGCCAGCAATTGACCTTCGTGGATCAGAACGGCACGACGCACACGTACACCTACGATCTGCTCGGCCGCACAACGATTGACGCGGTTGCCATGGCCAGCGGTAATCCACAAAATTTGGATACCTCCGTGCTGCGCCAATCCTTCAACTTCGATACCGGTGGTCGTCTCTACCAGCTCACACAATATAACGCTGCGAGCGGTGGCAGCATCGTCAATCAAGTTCAGGAAGGGTATAATGGCCTTGGTCAGTTGACGAATGAATATCAGGAACACGGCGGATCTGTGAGCACCTCTACCTCACTCCAGGTTCAATATGCATACACTCTCATGTCCGGCGGCGCGAACAACAGCCGCACGATGAGCACGACATATCCGAATAGCCGCGTCTTGGATTACGTCTACAATTCAGGCTTGGACGGTGCGATTAGCCGGATTAGCGGCTTGAAGGATGATAATACTGGAACTCATATTGAAGATTACAGCTATTTAGGTGCTGGCTCGATTGTTCAACGGGCGCACTCCGAGCCAAACGTCAACCAAACACTGATACAGCAATCCGGCGACACTTCCTACAACAACGACGGCGGCGACCAGTACACCGGCTTGGATCGATTTAACCGCGTGATCGACCAATTCTGGACAACGACCACGGATCGGTTCCAGTACTCGTACGACCGCGATGGCAATGCTCTATACAAAAATAACCTGCAAAATTCAGGCCTGAGCGAACTGTATCATGCCAACAGCGCGACCAGCGGCGACAACGCCAGTTCATATGACAATTTGAGCCGGCTGGCACATTTTGTGCGAGGCGCCTTGTCTGCCTCTGGAAACAACGGCACCAGCGGTTTGGGGAGCTTCGATACGGTCTCTACGGCGTCCAGCCTTGCTCAACACAGCGAAAGCTGGACTCTTGACACCTTAGGCAACTGGTCGAGTCAAACTGTAGATGGCACTGCTACCGGCCGAACTCACAACAGCAAGAACGAAGTGACCGCAGTCGGATCCAACAGCCTTACCTTTGACAACGACGGCAATACGACGATCGACCAAGCGGGCAATACCTACACATACGATGCCTGGAATCGGTTGGTCACCGTGAAAAACTCCGGCGGAGCTACTTTGGCAGGCTACATCTATGATGCCAAAGGTTGGCGCGAGAAAGAGATTCACGGCTCAACCACGACTGATTGCTACTTCAACAAAGATTGGCAGCTCATCGAAGAACGCCAAAGTGCCATAGTAACAAATCAATATATCTGGAGCCTCGTGTATATCGATGGATTGATTTTGCGCGACGACAACACAACTTCTGGGAACCTGGGCATCTCCGGTTCAGGGTTAGGCCGGCGACTCTATGCTCAGCAGGACGCCAACTGGAACATAACTACATTGCTCGACATGAACGGTGCAGTTCAGGAGCGCTTTGTTTATGATCCATATGGAAACGCAGCTGTCCTGAACGCCAGTGGCGCGGCGACCACCGATTCCCTTAGTTGGCTCTATCTTCATCAGGGAGGGAGACTTGATGCGGCAACTGGCCTCTATAGTTATCGACATAGATGTTATAGTGAACTTTTGGGACGATGGATGCAACAAGATCCATTGGGAGCGAAGTACATCGATGGAATGAATATTTACCAATATGTTCAGAGCAATCCTGTTTTGCTTCAAGATCCGCTTGGGCTTTGTTTTGATCCTGGGGGATGTCCATGCAAGAATTTCCCCGATGATTGTTATTTAGAATATACTTTTTATGGCTATACCGCTAACTTTGTCTTGTTTAGTAATAATCAGCCAGATTCTGAGACGGCGATGGTTTCCTATGGTGTCGACATCAAATCGCGTACTGGTCAGGATGTTAGCAACTGCCATTTACATCAGTCTGCCAGCGGTTTCATGCAATCGACTAGCCCGCAGGGCGCGCAAATAGTAGTACAGGCGCTGCAGGGCAATTTGTCGCCAGGTGAATCCGTAACTCAAAATGTTAATGAGGTAGTTGTAAATGCCCCTAATGATTACCATGATTGGCCTCCGCATCTTACGGATTCCCCTCACTATGACGGAAATACCGATACTGGGGTGCCTCAGTTCGTTTATTCTTGGTTTTTCTCGGCGCGGGACTATGTTGAAGAAGCTCCAACAGTGCAAAGTGGTATCGTCGCCTTTGCAAATTTCGGATTTAACACTCGAATCGTAAGTTTTACAGCAATTAGTTCGGACGACAAGGTAAGTGTCCGAGATACACACAATGCAACGGTAATAAGGACGCATCCTTAGAGACTGCTTGATCATTTATTCGTGCGTACAATGGTCTGACCGATGAATAAAGAATAGGAACAATATCACGAAGATGCTGTTTGACTGGCATGGAGGCCATATGTATTCCAACAATATCGGGAGTCTAACTAGGTTACGAGTTGCTGTGCTGTTTCTAGTCGCAAGTTCCGGTTTATTTGGATGTTCACAGGGTGGCGTGAAGGCAGAAAATCGGGTTCCGGGACCGGTAGTTCGGGGAAAAATGGTTTTTGTTGGATCTTTCGAGAGGCCAGCGATCTACGTGGCGGGATTTGCAGCATACATCAGGAAGTACCAAGCAGCTGGCTGGTTGGCGGGGCTTCGTGATGCTAGCTTGGCTGACCCCTTGTCGCAATCACTATATGAGAAGAATCCAGCATGCACTAGGGGTGGCATCGGCGCGATCCCTTATAGAGTAAGAGATGTGGTCGCATGGTATTACTCATGCAATACGATGGGGCCATTGCATCAGAGTTGGAAGGGTGAGGCATCGTGGGCCGATCGAGATTTGTTGATTGATAAGATTATCTCTGACGTTAATAATTCGCCGGAGAATGTTCCCAAATTATGAAGAACGATGATGGTTAATGCAAAAATGTTGTTTGGCCGCGCCAAGAGCTTTTAGTGCTTTGGCGCTAAGAGTCCAGCGTATGATATCACGACCAAGCGCCGGGCCTCACACTGTAGGCGTTGTTTGTCTAAGACGATTTGTGAGATCGAGGATTTAGTCAAACTGGTTGACTAGGCGTACTACACTTCGCTACATGAAACGATCCATCCGATGGATTTTCTTTAGTTTGGCGGCGCTGTCGCTTTTCTTGTTTCTTTTGATGGCAGCATCGTGGGCTAGAAGCTATTGGTATTCCGACACGGTCTACTGGGATGCTTACGCTCACTATCGATCTTTTGAATCAGACCGGGGCGACATTTTGCTCTTAGAGCAGCCGGTACTTCGTGGAATTCATGCGCCGCAATCCCTGCTCTATCCTAAGGGCTGGCACCATCTCAGCGGGTCAACGACTGTGCCACCCTATAAATCCAGATTGTGGGAGGTAATTGGCCACGCCGATTATCATCGGTTTGCGAAGCTGGGCTTCGCAATCAACCACAGCGTAACGATTGCATATCCGCCAATCGGCAATGACCCTAGTTACGGAGTTTATGAGGGATTTTATGGAGTTTATTTTCCTCATTGGTTCGCCCTGATCGTGCTGGGAATTCTACCGGCCATAGGTGGATGGACACTGTGGCGAAAACACCGTCGTTTGCTTGCGGGAATTTGTCACACTTGCGGCTACGACCTGCGCGCCAGCCCCGACTGCTGTCCCGAGTGCGGAACGATTCCTCCGAGTAGAACTGGGAAAGCCACGTAAGGCTAAGCGGATACACAGAAGCGCAACGATCGCCAACGGGAATATATCCGGTAATGTAAAGTTGATTGTACACATTTTGAGAAAGCCAATGGACATAATCGTTCCCGACTATGGAAGGTCATACGCGCATCATAGAGTCCGATGGTTATTGTTGGGGCTTGGATTGGCGATCATATGGACTCTTGCTTGGTCTTTCTTCTCCCGGAATAGGACTAGAGCAATCCACCCGGGCGCTCCCGACACACTGGCGGGCTATCGCGTGGACGATCCGCGGCGGCAAGGCCAGCGGCTTAGTGCCTGGGACGAACAGAGTTCAACGTACTGACTCAGCACTTGGTATGATTCGTAGGAGAAAGGTCAGTTGTATAAATTCCACAGTTGAGGTACAAGCATGCCATGCGGGGGAACCCTCTCCACCTCGGCGACATCATTGGCAACGGCCGTCCCCTTGTCCTCCCCGCATCAGCTCGCGAACGCCACTTGTACGTCTGTGGCGGCACTGGGGTCGGTAATCCACAAGCAAGAGCGAGATGGATTATAGAATCGGTTTCCGCAAGACCTATGCTTGCTGGCCGCCGAATTGAACTTGGCCCTTTGACTCTTGCGGACCTCAGTTTGATTCTGGCTCAGGTTCCCACAAATCGCAAAGCGGACGACCACGAAGATGTTGCCAAGCTAGCAAAGGGAAATCCGCATCGAGCCGTCGTTATGTGGCAATCTAGCGATATTAGCTTTGCGACCGATACCCTCAGTTTTGCGTGGTTTCGCCGTCAGCTAACGCCGCTAGAGCATCAAATTCTCAAAGTCTTGTGCGTAGCAATGTCGTCGGCGCCGTTGGGTATATCCGGCTCGATTTTGAGAGCCTGATCGTAATTGTCCACCGCTTCATCCAGCTTGCCGGCGGCCTCCAGAGCCAGGCCCAAATTGCTTCTAGGCTCGGGCTGATAGGGCATCAGCTTGGCCGCGTACTGAAACTCCCAGGCGGCTTGGTAGAGATTGTCCTGGTGCAGATAGACGGTGCCCAGGTTGTTGTGGGCCTGGCCATACGTGACATCCGCATCCAGAGCTTTCTGAAGCGTCTCCTGCGCCTCGGGCCACTTGCCTCGATCGATCAGCGTTGAAGCTTGGCCGGTGAGCTTGCGGGCCAGGGCCGTGTCACGGTGAAGATCCCTCGCCGATTCGTAACTGCCTTCACTTGAACTCGACTTGGTACAGCTACAAAGCATGAGCGGCAACACCAAGAAAATCGCAGCCGTGACAGAAAAGAGTCTCCCTTTGCGGGAGAATCGAAGACCAGAACGCTTTGTCGCCGTTCGTTTCATACCCGCGCGCCTTATATCCTGACTTGCTGAAACAGCTTCAAAAAGAATTTTTTCAAACGGCAAATTCTGCGTTCCAAGTAAG
>CAZCKE010000251.1:0-6546 GCA_964499005.1 uncultured Tepidisphaeraceae bacterium | reverse complement strand
CCCGGATCCCGCCGCACCGCGGTGGTCACCGCGCGGAGCGGTGTCATCGCCGCCGTCCGAGAGCCCATTGAGCGACGCCGAGAACGCGCTGTGTTACTTCAGGACCCGAGTGGCCCAGGTCGCCAGACACGGCCGCTGCCAGTGCAGCCAGTTCATCGAGCCGTTCCACGGTGAGTTGGGGCGCGCGCGCCGCCAGCGCTACGACGGCGGCTTGATCCTCCAGTGACCACAGCACCAGATGCCAGTGCATTGGATATTACACAGACGGTTTGTGTGGACGAGGGCAAGGATCCGAGCGCATAGTCCACCGCTGCAATTTTCTATCGCCCGTATTGATCCTTCCACGCTTTTTTGCCTGCCTTGACAGCAGCCTCAAAAGTATCTGCTTCGCCATATCTTAGCGCGCCTAGCGACCGCCCGCGCGGCTGGCGGGGTCGACCGCGCTTAAGCAATTTCTTTTCGCTTCCGGGAGCGTCAATCCACCACCCAAACTTGCCGTCAGCCTTTTCGCCAACCGTCAATAGCTTTCCGTCGGGAAGCACCTGTTCGTCGGGAAGGGTTTGGTTGTTGTCTGCCATTGTTTATCTCCTATGGTCGTTCGATAACCAAATCATCGACACCGGATCAATCCGGCTGAAACCGTCAGTTCCACAATCAGGTATATTTGAAGTTTGATTATCGGCCATTGCAGCTAATACTTCTCAACCCATAAATCACAACCGCCGATGAGGCCGACGGAGGACCTCTCGTGAAATCAATGGTCATTGTTTGGGCTGTCTTCGCCATTGGCGCTGGCATTTGCTCGGTTTCCGCGCGGGCGAACGGACAAGCGACATCGCAAACCTACACTGGCGGAACGGCAAACGCCCCAGAGACGATGCAGGACCTTCGCAATGCTGCGGATGCCGGCAACGCAGATGCGATGTTCAATATTGGATATCTCTACGACACCGGACAAGGTATAGCGCAGGACTACCAGCAGGCAATGACGTGGTACCTCAAAGCCGCCTCACTGGGAAATATTGCTGCGATGAACAACATCGGTGTTCTTTATGCTAGTGGTCGTGGCGTCATCCAAGATTACACACAGGCGATGACGTGGTATCTCAAAGCCGCTGATGGCGGCGACACGGCAGCGATGTTCCACATCGGTCTCCTCTACGCTACTGGCCAAGGCGTATCTCGCAATTACGAGCAAGCGCTTGCTTGGTGCCGAAAAGCCGCCGATGCTGGTAATGAGGACGCCAAAAAATGCCTTGACGAAATAACCGCCCAGGAAAATGCAGCTTCGCCGCTTGACAAAATTAACTGGACTGTCGGGCCAGCACATATCCGCGTGGGTAAAGTCGGCCAATTGGACCTTCCCACGGGATATCGATTTGCAGATTCGCAGCAAGCCATACTATTCGAGATGGCAACGCAAAACCCGCATGATCCGGACGAAATCGGCGTCATTGTCCCGCCGGCAGAAGCGTTCACTGACCCAAATACGGCTTGGTACGTAATGCTCACCTATAAAGATGTGGGACACGTAGACGATGGCGAGAAAGATAACCTTGATGATACAGCGGCAGGAGAAATCCTGGACGCCATTCGTGCAGCGACAGATAAAGCCAACTTGGAACGAAGCCGCAAAGGATGGGCACCATTAAAAATCGCTGGTTGGGATCAGCGTCCATTTTACGACCCATTAACACACGATTTGACGTGGGCAATTCGTGGATCGTGCACGTCGCCTGACGGCAACGGCGACGTCACAAATTATCAAAGCATAATTCTTGGGCGCAGCGGTTGCGTCGATGCTACCCTCGCAATTCCTCCCGCAGCACTTACCGCGACGGTTCCAGATTTCCAAATGCTTGTTAAGCGAATTTCATTTGTACCTGGACAAACCTACGAGGATTTCCAGGCCGGCGACAGAGTTTCAAACTACGGATTAACTGCATTGATTACCGGCGGCACCGCGGTGGCCATCGCAAAAGGCTGGCCTGTTGCAATCGTGTTCGCGAAGAAACTCATCCTTGCAATCGGGGCCATTTTCGCTGCCGCCGTGGCGAAGGTGAAATCTCTTTTCAGACGCAAATCATCCCAACAAACGGTTGCTGCGTAATCGAGCAGATTTGGCCAAGGGAGGACGAGACATGGCACGTAAATATGTTGGATGGTTGGTGTTATTTGTTTGCCTGGGGGCAGTAGCTGCCGTCGGGGCATTTTCGGGGAGTAGTGCACCGGCGACGCGACCTAATTACCAACCTGCCGCTGTGCCGTTTAACTCCGGAAAAGTCATTTTTGTGTCTATTGAAAGCGCAAAACCTGGCGGATATGCCAGTGTCACAGTTCAGGCCTCGCCGGGCGCAGAATGCTCTATTCGTTACGTTACTCCTCATGGCACGATCAGCCGGGCGAAAGGATTGGAAAATCAGACTGCCGACTCTGACGGAAATGTAACATGGACCTGGAAAATCGGCAGTAAGACCGAACCAGGCATCGGAAGCGTAACCGCGGCGTGTGGCGCGGCATATTCAACGGCATCAATTGGAATTGAGCAATAGGATGGGATCCAAATGATGATCCTCTTACTCTGGGCGACTATCTTGACAATTGGTTATTTTGCGCTGACCCGCGTCGCGAGTTGGGTCTCGACCAAGCCTCCTTTGTTGTACCCACGTAACATCGCGGCCTTCTGCCTATCCGGGGTCGCGTCGTATTCTGTGGCCTTTGTGCTCGACATGTGGATGCTCGCATTCACCGGCGCTATACCAACCAACAACGGAAACGTCATCTGGCCTTCTGCTACTTGGCTTATAGTCGCATTCATTTGCGCACGGTCAGCCAGTCTGACCAAGGGTTCTCGTTATGCTCTTTGCACGCCATACTTTCTGTTCGCCCTGCTTTTGGTTATCGACCTGTTCTTACCGACATTCCCGATCAACGCCTCTCGCTGTTGGTATATCGCCAACGCCACCGTTCTATGTCTAATTGGTGCGCTTCCAATTGTTCGTGGGCGAAAAGTGCCGCGACGGGGCGATCCTCTTTCAGCCAGATCGACAATCGATACCGATCGTCTCCGACGTCAGATTGAGCAAGCGGAAGAAAAAGTCAACCGAGAGCACACGCCACTTCGCGCGAGGTTGGTTGATCCGGGTCCCATCGATGGGCTGGGTGATGCTATTCGCAAAGCATCGTTTGGTTGCGCGCGTGTGTTAATCCCGTATTGCGAGAGCGGGAAGGACGGCGTCTGGCAACAATGCTGGGCAATTCGTGAATTCATATTCTTCTTCACCCATCTAGTCGGTCAATTGACCCGCTTTCGCTATGGGGCGCAGGCGCACGAAGGACTCCTCGCGATTTTGGATGAATGCAACCGTTTTGTATATACAGAAAACTATTTCAAATGCCCTGAGGATAAGAGACTGGACGCATACACCTCATTTTCTTCAGATTTCCGCAAGGCTGACGAGCTGTACTGCGATTACGAAAAGCAGGAATCCAGCAAACGCGGTGACGGCTCTGACGAGATTGATCCCTTCTTTCTTGTTTGCGTCTTAGTCTTTGATGGACTAAAGCTCAACAAAGACAAAGAGCGCGTCTTAGGGCTTGTTGAGGAGTGTCGAAGTGCGTTCGTAGACATGCAGCCGGAGAAGCTTGTTGATGACGCGGTTAGTGCAATGTCGACCACTGAGAAAGGTGCTCTGGTACTGGTCACCTAATTCGGTAAGAGCATATCGGAGGGTGGTAGCGATGGCCGACTTGACTGGCGCGTATTCAGACACACTCGCCGACCATCGAAAATGGCTATCTGGATTTTCTGATGAACGGCGGATTTCACAATGGGAGCGCCGCCTCAAAGACCAACCTGAACCAGCCATCGTCGAAGCGTGCGTGCGGAGCTATCTGGCGAGCCAGGTGGATTCGGTCGAGCCCGCCGAAGATTTGGCGTCTGGCGGACCTGATTTCCGTTGCCGAAGGGGATGCCAAACCTTCTACGTCGAAAGCACCTGTCTTACCGTCGATTCAGTTACCAACGCAACAAAACTATCTCCTTCGGCCTCTGGGCAAGCCACGAATTACGGCACATTGACCGATTTGGTGAAGGGCGCGGTTGTGGACAAAGCCCAGCAGATTGCTTCCCGCAAAGATGCGCCGGGGCTGTTGGCGATTGGTACGTTACATTTCCAAGCAGCTGCGCTTTGTATAAAGAAACACCACATTGAGGCCATCCTGACTTCCACTCCCTTCATTGCCTGTGATTTCGATCCTGCGGTTGGCGAGGTTGTTGGCGAGCCGTATCAGGCCGTCAACCTGTACAATTCCGCATTCATCAAGCCACCATTGGCGATTTCAATCGACGCATTTGAACATGCCCGTCGATCTATTTCCGGGGTTCTGATCTGCGGTTTTGGAAGCATCCCGCCGCAAGTTTTAGGAGCGCTGCACCCCAACGCGTGCCGTCCATTTGATCCCAATCTGCTCACCAAGACCTGCTTCTGTTGGCTCAAAGGTCGAGCAGCATCCGAGAATTCTGAGCTAGCGACCGAGTGGCTTGGTGGAACATGAGTGGGCTGACAGACCATGACCAAGCTTCGTCGCCAACCGGTCAGACCACGTTAACGCGCCTTTTCCGAGGCATGTATACGCCATTGGCTGATCCCCTGCCACATCATTCCTGCGCATCCTTGGCGACCGAGCAATAGGCCATCGCTCGGTCATTCCCACGATCGTAAACGTCACGCAAAAAGCTCCGCTTGACGTTAGGTTCCCGTTAGGTATAATCGCCTGTGAGCATAACAATGGGTTTGAACGGTAAGATTTATATATTGAAATTGGAATGCAAGATAAAGGGGTGATTCAGGTGTTTCGTATCTGTAGTAGATGCAATCACTTGTGGCGAATCCTGCCTATTTTGGCAAGTGGGTTTGTCAGCGTTTGATGTACAAGTGATTGTCACCATTGATCTTCGGGAGCGGTGTCATGGCGAAACGTGCAAGTCGGTCGAATTCCAGAGACGGCGTTGATTCTGATCGAGTTGGACGCATGGGTGCCCGCCGAGGGCGCGAGCGGAGCGTCAGAGGGGAGATCGCCAAGCGGCTTGGGCGGGGATTCTGGCGCTCGAAGATGCGCGCAGACCGCGCGCATCATGGCGGGTCCAGGGGGCGCGGGACCATGCCGTTTGGCAGCAATCCGCGCGCACAACGGGCGACGGTCAAGATGCTCTCTCGCTTCCATTCCCGGCGCACCGGCAGCGGATTGGCGAAGCATGTCAACTACCTCACCCGCGACAGCGCCAGCAAGGACGGCGAGCGCGGGACATTCTTTGGCACCCAGGAGGACAAACTTGACGGGCGTTCAGTCACCAAGGAATGGGAGGGAGACCGACATCACTTCCGGCTCATCCTGTCGCCGGAGAAAGGGTATGAGATCGCCGACATGCGCGCCTATGTGCGCGACGTGATGCAGCGCGTCGAGCGCGATGTCGGCACCAAGCTCGACTGGATCGCGATTGAGCACCACAACACCGACAATCCGCATGCGCACATCCTGTTTCGGGGCAAGGACGAGCAGGGTCAAGACCTGATCCTGCGCCGGGAATATATCGGTTATGGCATCCGGCAAAGGGCGTCCGAGGCGGCAACCGACCTGCTTGGGGAGCGCACCGAAAGGGAGATTGAGCAGGCCCGAGAGAGGGAAGTACAGGCAGGACGGTTCACATCATTGGACCGGACCATCGAGCGCAACATGGACGAAAAGCACGTCATCGACGTGTCGCCGGACGTGCAGATCGGCTGGCGAAGGTCCGACAGGCCGCTGGTGATTGCGCGCCTGCAATGGCTGGAGAGCATGGAACTGGCCGAGAAGATTCAGGGAACCAAGTGGCAACTTGAACCCGACTTCAAGCAGCAGTTGATGAACCTTGGCGCGCACCATGACATCATCAAGCAGCTTTACGGCAGCTTGGGGAACCAGTCCATGTATGTGTCGAGGGAGCCAATTACACAGGCTGTATCGGGTGAAGTGGTCGCCCTGGGGCGGGTCGATGAGATCACCGACCGGCGCTTTGTTGTCATCAGGGAGGAGGCCGGAACGATGCGCTATGCGCGCGTCCAGGACGGGGAGGCGTACCAATCCTTGAGCATCGGGAACGTGGCGGAGTTTGGCCGGGCGGCGGAGGAGCGCCGGGAAACTGCGCAGGAGATCGTCGAGCAAGCCAAAGCCAACGACGGGATTTATTCCCCAACCAAGCATCTCGACAACCTGCTCGACCGTGCCGGCGATGACACGACATCCGACCGGGCACGCGGCACTGTGGACGAGGCCGAGCGCTTGATTGAATCGTGGGCCAGTAAGCCCGGCACCGGAATCACCCATGCCGAGGGCGGCGACTATGAAGTTGATGTTGCCGACTTCGAGAAATTCATGGGCAAGCAGACCGACCGGGAAGTGGCTATCGGCATTACCGACGTGAACAACGTAACGTTGAAACTGGAACAGGGTCGGGATAGCGGGCTGGAACTTTAATGGACAAGTACCCCCTGACAAACAGGCTCT
>CAZCKE010000250.1:0-6635 GCA_964499005.1 uncultured Tepidisphaeraceae bacterium | reverse complement strand
GCACCGGAAACCGGTTGCTGCACTCGAGCAAAGCCATCGCCAACTGGTCGGTCCACATGTGATGATGAGCGCGCCAGGATTCGTCGTAGGCGGTCTGGCCGATCCGCTCCTCAAGCACATACTCCCCGACACGCTGGTTGGCTTGAAGCATCAGAAAGTGTCCCGGATTCCGTGGGTCAGCAGGAGATTACCCATTGGTCTTTAAGGCCGCAACCACATACTGTCACGGCCCTTCCGATTTGTGACAAAGCCTGTTTTCGAGGTGAAATCGCAGCTTATGTCCCTCGTCCTGTCCGTATAGTACCCATTTCGATGGCTTTTTGTCTCGGTTGGGGCGCAAAGAATCGGATAGGCATTCTTCGACTCATAATCGCTCCGAAATTCGCCTAAGATGCGCAGGCTACAAATGTTTTTTCCGAGCCCGCCGGACCTTCAGTTGATTCAAACGTGATTTCACTTGTTTCATCGCAAATTAACGTGAATTTTCGCTAATCTTTTTGGGAATTGTCAGCCGTTTAGGCTATCATCAGCCCGCATTTTGCAGGCTGAATCAGTCTCATCATCATGAGTTTGATGGGCAGGCAGGGAGAAGTGAATTGCGCGTCAAATGGATTATGGCGGGCATCGGTCTATTCGCGGCGGCTGCTTCCGCGTCGCCGACCATCGTGCCGATTATCACCAGCAGCGATAATGTGCCGGGGACGGGCACGGGTTTTTCGTTTGCAAATCAGATCGTCGTGGGGGATGGCGGATCGGTGGCCCTGATCGCCGCTGATACCAACGACATCGAGTCCATTCTCTATAAAGCGTCTGCTTCCCTATCAGACCCCTTGAATTCAATGGATCGCATCGGCGCCGGTTCGGTTGCCACCGGTGAGTTCGATAATCTGGCCGTGAGCGGCAATGACCTGGGCGGCACGCGGCTGACCTTTGCCTACTCCGATGGCGGCAGCAATGAAGGCGTCTTTCAGCAGGATGTCGGATTCGGCCCGCAAAGCATCGCCTTTGGAAACAATCTTCCCAGCGGCGCTCCCAATATCGTTCCCCTGCAAGTCAACGCGCACGGCCAGGTCATTTTCACGGACACCGATGGCTCAGGCCATCAGCAAGTGCTGGTGGGCAATGGCGCGCTAGGCACAAGCGTCCTCTACAACCCCGGCTCAGGAACCCCAACGGTGACCTCCGTCGGTAATCGCCTGGGAATCTTTGCCAATGGCTCGGGCGCGGCAGTGCTCACCGGCACTTCAAACACCGACGTCTACGCCGTAGGCGGCGGTAGCGCCTCGGGCATCAACAGCACCTTCCATACGCCCTCTACAGTTGCCAATCTGCTTGGCGTTGCCACGGTCCCCTCGGGTAATGGATATTTGTTTCTCTCTTCCTCAAGCAATTCGGGGCCGTTCCAGTTTGTATTTCACGACAACTCAGGCTCCGGCAATTCACCCAAGGATTACACCTTGGGCGCCAGCTTTACGTCAGGATTAAGCGGGGCCGGGCCTTACGGCGAAATGACTCCCAACGGTCTTGCGGCTCTCTACATCCCCAATTCCAGCGGCGGCTCCCTCAACTACTACGTTGCGTCATCTCATGCTCTCACTCAAATTGTCTCGATGGCCGGCTCTCCAACAGCCGTCGATTCTGCCCACAACGTCTACACGATCAACGGCCTCAGCGATTTGCTCAGCGCGCCGATGATCAACGACAACGGGCTGATTATCTTTGACGCGACGATTTCCGGCGTCGGGCCCGCAGCCAGCCATCAGGCGATCCTCGAATGGTATCAAGGCCTTTCAGCCCCTATCGTTCTGCTCCAAGCGACCGATAGCAGCGGCGTTGGCGGTGATCTAATCGACGGCAAGGCCGCCAGATTTTTCTCGTTCAACACCTTCAGCACCGAATCCGATGTCTACAAAGACGCGCTGAGCAACGACTATCTCGGCTTTCAGGCGATCTACTCAGACGGCAGTTCCGGCGTCTTCCTTCTTCAACTGCCCGAGCCGGGATCGATCATCCTGCTGCCTCTCGCCGGGTTTGCCCTGATGATGCGCCGGCGACGAAGCCATCTCACGCTGGTCTAACCTCCTGCAAAAAACGGCAGCGATCCCTCGTTGCCTGTCGATTTGGCACCCTGGCCGGCATTAGTCCTTCCAGGTCGGACGGTTCTAAATCATTGAGATTTCTTGGGTTGTAGCCGGGACATCACACCGATAAGCTGGCATGATCTTTGCCAAGTACTTGGGGTTCGACACTCCGCGCTGCGTATCATGTTAGGTTCAGCGCGGCTTAAAGGAGAATTCAAATGGCAAAAGTCATTGGTATCGACTTGGGAACAACCAATAGCGTCGTCGCCATCATGGAAGGCGATCAGCCCAAGGTGCTCATCAACGCCCAGGGCAGCCGCCTCACGCCGTCGGTCGTCGCCTTCACGGATAAGGGCGAGCGCATCGTCG
Source organism: uncultured Tepidisphaeraceae bacterium (assembly GCA_964499005.1). Lineage (GTDB taxonomy): Bacteria > Planctomycetota > Phycisphaerae > Tepidisphaerales > Tepidisphaeraceae > CAZCKE01. The sequence goes on along the minus strand of CAZCKE010000250.1, from coordinate 4,185 downwards.
GTCAGAACGCCAAGCACCAACAGGTGACGAATCCCAAGAACACAGTGTTCAGCATCAAGCGATTCATGGGCCGCCGGCATAGTGAAGTGGCCGGTGAAGAGAAGATGGTCCCTTACACCATCGTCGGCGCGCCCGAAGAGCTGGTTCAGGTCGAGATTCGCGGCAAGCGCTACACCCCGGAGGCGATCAGCGCGATCATCCTTCAGGATCTGAAGAAGACCGCGGAAGATTACCTGGGCGAGAAGGTGACCGAAGCGGTAATCACCGTGCCGGCCTATTTCAACGACGCACAGCGCAAGGCGACCAAGGACGCCGGCGAGATCGCGGGCCTCAAGGTCATGCGCGTTCTCCCCGAACCGACCGCCGCGGCCCTCGCCTATGGCCTGGATAAAAAGAAAAACGAAAAGATTTGCGTCTTCGATTTGGGCGGTGGAACGTTTGATGTGTCGGTCCTCGACGTCGGCGACGGCGTCTTCGAGGTGCTGAGCATCAACGGCGACACGCACCTGGGCGGCGATGACTTCGATCAGGTCCTGATCCACTTTCTCGCCGACGAGTTCAAGCGCACCGAAGGCATCGATCTGCGTAAAGATCCGATGGCCCTCCAGCGCCTCAAGGAAGCGGCCGAGAAAGCCAAGATCGAATTGTCGGGTGCGATGGAAACGACGGTCAATCTGCCCTTCATCACGGCCGATCAGAATGGCCCCAAGCACCTTCAGGTCACGATCACGCGTTCCAAGCTCGAGCAATTGATCGGCCCGCTGGTCGAGAAATGCCGCAAGCCGGTCATTGACGCCCTCAAGGACGCCAAGCTCGAACCCACGCAGATCGATGAGGTCGTGCTTGTCGGCGGTTCCACCCGCGTCCCGATGGTTCAGCGGATGGTGAAGGAACTGTTCAAAGGCAAGGAGCCCAACAAGAGCGTCAACCCCGACGAGGTCGTCGCCATCGACCCGGCCATTCAGGACGCCCTCGCCACGGCCGAGGTCAAGGCCACCCGGGTCCTCGACGCGTCTCCACGGTCGCTCGGCGCCAACCCCATTGGCTTCGTCATGAGCGCCCTGACCCCGACCTATACCGCGATCCCCACCGATCAGGCCGAAACCTTCTCGACGGCAGCCGACAACCAGAATGCCGTTACGATCAATGTCCTCCAGGGTGAGCGCGAGTTTGCCCGCGACAACCGGCTGCTGGGCACGTTCAACCTCGAAGGCATCCCACCGGCGCCGCGCGGCGTCCCGCAGATCGAGGTGACCTTCAACATTGACGTCAATGGGATTCTTTCCGTCTCCGCCAAGGACAAGGCCACCAGCAAAGAAAACAAGATCACCGTGCAGAACGCCGGTGGCCTGAGCAAGGACGAAATCGAGAAGATGAAGCAGGAAGCCGAGTCCCATGCCGCCGAGGACAAAAAACGGCGCGAGGTCATCGACGTCAAGAACCGCGCCGAGGCCCTGGCTTACGAGACCGAAAAATCGCTCCGCGAACACGGCGACAAAGTTTCCGCCGAAGTCCGCGGCAACATCGAGAGTTCCCTGAACAACCTCAAGGACGCCATCAAGAGCGATGACGGCGACCGCATTAAAAAGACGATGGAAGTCCTCATGACGGCCAGCCAAAAACTCGGCGAAGAGATCTACAAAGCCACCGCGGCCAAAGGTGGCCCCGGCGCTGCTCCCGGTAGAGCAGCCCCCGAAGCCAACACCGACCGCGGCGCCGCCGGCGCCAAGAAAGACGAGGACGTCATCGATGCCGAGTACGAGGTTAAAAAGGATTAAAACCGCCTAAATTCGCATCTCCCTGCATCAGAGCCGCGGAGTTCATCCGCGGCTCTTTTTTGCCGATACTTTTGACATGCCTACACGACGTGCCTACACTGCCTGCATGCAGTATACGCTGAGGAATATCCCAAAGAATGTCGACGCCGCGCTACGCCGGCGCGCCAAGGAACAGGGCAAAAGCCTCAACCAAGTTGCCATCGAAGCTCTTACACACGCTTCAGGTCTTGCGGGGGGGCCCACGAAGCGCCGCGACCTGAGTTGGCTTGCCGGCACATGGGTTGAAGATCCGGAATTCGATAAGATTATCGAAGAGCAGCGTCAGATCGAGCCGGATATGTGGAAATGAGGCTATTGCTCGATACCAACCGTTACGTTGACTTGGCATCCGGTGATCCCGAAATTCTCAAGATGGTCGAGGAAGCCATTGAGAATTTTTTCCCGTTTATTGCCTTGGCAGAATTGCGAGCCGGATTTCTGGGCGGTTCGCATGCCCGCCAAAACGAACAGAAATTGAATCGCTTTTTAGGTGACCGCAATGTAACGGTCATCTTTCCCGACGATCAAACGACCCACTATTACGCCACTCTGTACCAACAGCTAAAACGTCAGGGTGCGCCGATACCAACCAATGATTTGTGGATCGCCGCGATTGCCATTCAGCATAGTCTGGTCCTCGCCACCCGCGACAAGCACTTTGAACGATTTCCACAGATCCCTCGTATATAAACATCCTCGTGCCTTCCCTCCTTCATCCCAGTATCATTCCCTCCATGCTCGACAAAGCCTTCGCCAAATGGTGGCTCTCCCGCATCACGCCGTTCCGCGATGTGCCGCCGGAAAAACTCGCCGCCGAGCGCGAGGCGGTCGAGCGTCTGGCCGAGTACAACCAGAATTACACGGAATTTCTTAGCAACGCCGTCTTCCCCGCCGTCGATGAACTGGTCAAGACCCTCGCCCGCCAGGGGATCGTTCATCGCGTCAGCACCTGGGGAAACCAGCTTTCGCTCCGCATTCACTTGGCCTGGCGGTGGGGCGAGTTGGTCATCATGCAAAGCCATGAGGATTGCGTGACGTTCGAGCACCACATCATCACCGAGGGCGAACGCCGGGGCGACGACAGCTCCGAGGACCACAGCCATCAGTACGACCTGCGCGATCCGCTGCCGGCCCCGGTTGTTGATGCTGAATTGCAATTCTTTCTCAGTCGAGTTGCCCAGGACCTCGTCGAGCCGCCGCCCGAACCGGAAATCCCCCCCGGCGAAGAGCCCAAATAATCGGCAAAGAACCGGATTGATTTAACCTATTTGGGCCGTTCACTCCCCACGCCTATAATGCCCCGTATGGCCACGCAACCCAGCGCCAAACGCGCCGAATTTGACGTTATCGAACCCATCGGCAAGCGCGTCGTCATCCGCAAAGACGACAACAAGCGCCAGACCAAGAGCGGCATCGTCCTGCCCGACACGCATGAAATTCCCGTCATCACCGGCCGCGTGATCGCCATCAGCAAGGCGATCGAAAACGACGAGGACCAGACGATCCGCCAATACGACAAGGTTCTATTCGATCCGCGCGAGGCGATTCCCGTTGAGCTCGAGCATGACAATCGCTTGTATGTCGTCGCGCTGGATCGCGTGCTGGCGATTTTTCGCCGGTCTGAAGGCAAGAAGCCCTCGGAATCCAGCGGCACGTCCCCGGAGAATTAATTCACAGGAGTTTTAAGCGATGCCCCGGCGAGTTGTACTGGTTGGTCACTGCGGCGGGGACACCGCCTATCTGCGCATGGCGGTCAAATCCGCCCTAGGCGACAGCGAATTCATTTCTGCCGACGATAATCAATCCCTTCAAAAAGCCCTGGCTGCCGATCCCGATCTGGTCCTGCTCAATCGCAAATTGGGTTGGGGTTTCGAGCCCGACATGGGCGTCGATATGATCCCCCAGCTTTCCCCCTCGTATTCCAAAACCCGCTTCATGCTCATCAGCAATTACCCCGCGGCTCAGCTCGACGCCCAGGCCGCCGGTGCCATCCCCGGCTTCGGCAAGCGCGAAATCGGCACCCCGCGCGTCATCCAGCTTCTCCGCGACGCCCTGACGGCAGATGTAAATCACTGACCTGGACGTCGTTTCGCCTTCCGACGCTGGCTGTCCCCCATAACGCTACCGCAATTGCCGCGTGAAATCCAAGGCAGATCCAGGCGGTTTGCGGCAGAGCGATCGGCACATCCTGATTCAGGTTGGTCAGGCGGTACGCGATCAATTTTTCCGTCCAGGGCGCCTCGGACGCAAGAACGCCGTTGGCGGTCAGTGGCGGATGCACCTCTACCAGAACATTCACAACTTGCCGGGAATCGAATTTGCTCAGTTGGGGCGAGAGCCAGATGGGCCAACTGAGCCAGAGCAGTCC
>CAZCKE010000249.1:0-6641 GCA_964499005.1 uncultured Tepidisphaeraceae bacterium | reverse complement strand
TGAATGCTCTTGCCCGATGCGCCCGAGTTGACCTGGGTATTGAGGATGGAGAAGTCGACGCCGTAATCCTGAGAATTGGAATGGGTGACTTCGGCGACGAGGGCCTTGATCAGGACCTGCGGAACCGGGCGATCCAGCTCTTTAATGACGTCGCGAATTTGCTGCTCGAATTTGGTGGCGGTTGCCACGAGCAGGGAGTTGGTGTCGGCGTCAGCGACGACGTAGACCTGCCCGATGAGATCGGAGACTCCGGGGATGTTGGCGATGCTGGCTCCGCCGAAGGTCGCGCCGCCGCGGTTGGCGCCGCCACCGCCGGCATTACCGAAGCCTCCTCCGAACGCTCCGCCCCCTCCTCCTCCAAAGCCCCCTCCTCCTCCAAAGCCGCCGCCGCCTCCAAAGCCTCCCCCTCCTCCAAAACCGCCACCACCTCCGCCGCGGCCTCCTCCGCCACCGCCACCGCCGAATAGCCCGCCTCCTCCACCGGCGGCGCCGCCGCGGTTGATGCCGTTGTTGGTCGCGCGGTTTCCGGTCAGGGGATTGACTTGATTGTTGTTGCGATTGGTGTTGGAAGTGCTCCCGCCGAAGAGGCTATTGAGCGTGTTTTGCATGTCAACGGCCTGGCCGTTCTTGACATGGTAGATGAAGAAGGTCTGCTCGGAGATGGGGTTGGCGTCGAGTTTGTTGAGCATGTCGTCGATGACTTTAAGCGTATCCGTGGGCCCGCTGACGACGACGGTGTTGGTGCGTGTGTCTGCCGAGGCAACGACTTTGCCGGTATCGCCTTGATCCGGGGCAGCTCCCGCGCCGCCGCCGGCGGCGCCTCCGCCGCCCCCGCCGCGGCCGCCTCCTCCACCTCCACCCCGTCCGCCGCCGCCCCCACCTCCGCCGCCAGGATTAAAGCCGCGGAAGAGTTGCGCGAATCCCGGGATGTTTTGATTTTGGTTTTGCTGCGCCGGCGGGGCAAAGATATCCATGATTAGCCTCGCCGCGGCGGTTGCGTCCGCATATTTGAGCTGCCGAACCGTAATGCTGTTGGCCGTCGCCTCGCGTTTGTCGAGGTTCGCCACGATCTGCACGACGCGGTGAACGTTGAAGGCGGTGTCCGTCATGATCAGCGTGTTGCTCATCGCGTTGGACGCGAAATCGGCGTCGGTGCTGATCAGCGGCTGGAGGTCCGTCTTCAATCGCACGGCGTCGACACTGCGAACAGGAATGATTTGTGTGCGCAGCTCGTCGGTCAGCGGCACTTGATCGGGATCGGAGCCGTAAAATACGGGAACTTCCTTCTTGGCCTTGTCCAGCGAGATGATCTTGAGAACGCGACCCATTTCAACGGCCGCGTAACCGTTGACTTTCAGTTGCGTATTCAACAGCGCGACAGCTTCCTGGGGAGTGACGGACTGGGCGGCATACATCGTCACTCGGCCTGTAACCGGCGTGGGCATCACAATGATGTAGCCCGCTTGTTTCGAGAGGTAATCCAACACGGCGCTCAATTGGGCATCCTTGAAGTTGAGTTCAATGCGCGTCGTCGGACGGCTGGTGGGCAGCAGAGGGTTGTCGTCGCTGGGGCGCGTTTGGGCCGCCAGTCGCTGCGCGGCGAGCGACGCGGTCATGAGAAAGGTCAGTGCAAAGACAAGGCGGCCGAATTGTTGCATGATAGCCCTTTCGGTGGCATCAAAACTCACCATCGAGTTTTGCATTCGCGTTCGAGTTTCTCTTCCCAATCGAAAATCCGTTCACAATGAACTGTGTATTTGTATTCAAATGTCATCTGGCCGGCGCGGGACTGGGCGCTGTGGTCGGCGCGACGGCTCCGGAGCCCGCCAATTCCGCCGCCCGTTTTTGCTTTAACTTGGCGATAATCGCGGCGGTGCTGGGGTCGGTCGGCTCGTCGGCGGCGGCCGGCACGGCGCCTCCCGAGTCAATCCCGTAGACCTGTTCCCACGCATTGGCGCCGCGCATGTTCTGGCCCACGTTGACATGGATGCGACGGCCGTCGTCCGATTGGTATTCCAATCCATCGAGCGTGATATCGGTGATTTTTCCCTGGCCGATCTGCTGGCCGATCTGGACCTGGCTGACTTTGTTCGTGGAGGTATCCTCGATGAAGGCGACAATCTGATAGTCCGTGATGGTCACGCCGCTGAAGACGGTCACGTCCTCGGGAGCGTTGCCGGGCCGTGAATCGCCTCCTCCTTGGCCCGGAGTCCGAATCCGGCCGGGAACAAACATGCTGCGCGTATTCAGCAGATCAAATTCATCGGACATCTGGCCCGGCGCCGGTGTCGTGTCGTAGGGGGAAGGAGCGGTCGAGGCGCCGGTTGCCGCGCGAGTTCGCCGTCCGCCGCGCTGGTTGTTCCGGCGGTTGGCGCGCCCGGTGGGTGCGGCGGGGTTCTGGCCGGGCCGCGTGGATGGACGGCTGGTCGCAATGCGCGACGGCGCGGTTGTCGGGAGCGCCTGACCGCGGGCCCGCGTGCTCAACGAGATCGCGATGACGATTGCAATGACAATCACTGAAGCAATCGCGTATTTCATAACGAGTCTCCACTGTTAGTGGGTGGCGGCGGGGGCGTCTTGCCGCCGCTGGGTGTCTGCGGAGGCATGAACAACGTCGAAACCGTCAGGCGAATCTGGAGATTGTCCGACCGCTCGGGACGGGCCGAGAGCTGCAGTTCGTTGATTCGCAGTGGGATCGTGGCGGTTTCCAGATCGGACATCAATTGGGCCATGGTCGGCGTCGTCGCGTTGCCGGTGATCTCATAGCTGAGGACCTGGAATTGTCCTTCCTGCGCGGCATGCTCGGATTTGAGCGAGCCGACGGCGACCTGCGAGCGCGCCGCCCAATCCACCAGGGCATGCTGGGCCTGGGCGTCGGCCTCGGATTGATCCGATTTTAATCCGCCGCCTTTCAGGTCGTTCCAAACTCGCTGGAGGCGGTCCCGCTTGTCGAAGAGCTTGGTATCATCGGCGAGCTGCTTCCTGGCGGTGGTCAACTGCGTGTCCACTTTATTGGACTCGTCGGTAAAGGGTTGTAATACGAATTGGTTCAGGCCGAGGATCGCCACCGCGGCGGCCGCCCCGATGCCAATATATTTTTCGCGTTTTGAAAGAACCACGATGACTCCAATTCGGTTAATTCACCGGCGCCGGCGGTGTATAGCTGAAGGTGATGGTGAAGGTGACGCCGCGATCGCGGCCCAGGTCCTGGGTGCCGCCCAGTTTCACGTCGCCGAACGCCTTGTTCGAGCGAATGCGATCCACGATGAGCTGGACGTTTTGCTGATTGGCGGTCTTGCCGCCGAAGGTGCCCAGCAACATCCGCGGATCGACGGGCTTGGCCTGCGAGGACGACGAACTGCCCGAAGCCTTGGGAGGCTCGCGAACCGTCAGGTTCGTCGTATAGGTTGCGCCATCGTCGGGAATCGCCTGCGTGAGATCACGGAGGCAATAGAGATATCGCGGATCGCCACCGTGCCAGCCCTGCGCGGTGGAGACCATGTCAACGAACTGCTTGGCCTGGTCGCGGGGCTTTTTATTGTTGGCAATCTTGGTCTGGATGTCGGTCAAATCTGTTTCCCGTGACTGTAGATCCATGTACGACGTGACGCCCCAGGCGATGGCGGCCAGCACCGCGATGCCGGCGAGGATCGCCCAGCGGGGCACGCGCGCGGTCTTGGGAGGCGCCAACCGGGAATGCAGGAAGTCGACTGCGGGCCGGCCCGCCATGCCGGTCAATGCCAGGGCGACCGCGGGGGCGTAGCGCGAAGATTCGCCATTGAGCCCCGTCGCCGAGGCTTCCACGCCCAGGTCAGGAAGGTTTCCGTTGCGGACTTTCATGCCGATTTGCTCGGCGAGAGTGCCCGCATCGACGCCGGCGCCGTCCCAAAGGACCATTTCCCGATCGGCCGTGGACTGCCCCAGCGTGGAAACGGCGCGGCGCAATTCGCTGACAAACGCCGGTTGCGGGCTGGCGGGGGACCGCAGATGGCGGATCACGCCCGTCGAGGTTCCCTGCTGCAGGGCCAGCTCCGAGCCCAACGGATTGGCCGCCAATACCAGCAGATTTCGATCCGACGGGGTGCTGGTCGCTTTGCCCAGCGCCAGCGCCGTCGGGACGATCGCAAGGGCGGTCAATTTTGCCGCCTGGCAGATCGCCGCGACGTCGTCGATATATTTCCGCGGAGTCGCCATCAGCAGGACCGACGTCGCGGCGGCGCCCTCCTCGGCGGCATAGTCATAAACCAGATCTTTGAGCTCGGTGGAGAACTCGGCTTCGGCCTGGAGGCGGAGCAAATCGATCAGCGTCGCTTCATCGGTCGGGGGGACTTCCTTACGGCGCATCACGAGCCATTTGACGGGGATTCCCACGACGGCCGACCGAGCCGAAAACTTGCGATCGTGGAGGAATTGGCCCAGCGTCTCGCCCAATTGCTTGGGCTGCGTCGAGGAAATCCCTTCAGGATAGACTAGTTCCTCCAGCCGTCGCACTTGCGGCCGATCTCCGGCGATGACCTCGGCCACGAACATCGACCGCTCGCCCAGGGCCAATCCCAACATCTTCTTTTGACCAAACGCTTTCAAAGTGCTCCCATGGTTCGAATCCGACGGTCTGCAATCCAAGAGCCTACGGCGCCGCGTTGGGATTGGTGTTCCCGGTCGCGCCGTTGCCGCCAAAGTCAGCGGGCACGCCCTGCCCATTTCGCAGCGAATCACGGACTTCCGTAGTCAGCGGCCAGCCTAGGTACGACAGATCCTTGCGATAAACGATCTTGGCGGGCGTTTGCGTCGCATCGACGACGATGCGCACTCGTTTATACGCGCGGCCGGTGCCGCTGACGGCCAGAATATCCGCCGAATAGACGCTCGAAGTGCTGGTGATGTATGCGGCTCCGGCAGCGACGCCACCACCACCACCACCTCCACCACCACCTCCTCCGGTTCTGCCGCGGCCCGCCAGGATATTGTATTCCGCATTACCCACCGCCTGCTGCACCCAGCTCAGGGAGTTGGCGCCGGTGGTCGTGGTTGTGCCCGGCGCCGGCCGCGCACTGATAATCGCGTCGGCACTCTGCTGGGTCATGCCCGGCAGGCACATCAGCACTTGCTCAGACGCCGTGTAAACATTGACCGGCACGGTTTGAGTGGCGGCGGCAATACCGCCGGTCGTCGTCGTGGTGCTCTGGGGATAGGCCGTCAGATATTCGAAAATTCCCCGGCCAAGGTCCGCCCCCGCAGTCAGGTTGAAGGACAGCCCGCCGCTGGCGCCGCTGCCGCCTTGCTCGCTGGGATCAAGCACGCCGTTGCGGTTGGTGTCGGTGCCGTAGAGCAACGTGTTGGTGACGCCCTTGACCAGCAGCAGTTCCTCGACGGTCTCGAACGGCGCATTTTTGCATTGGTAAGGCTCTTGAAGCGTCGAGTAATAATCGCTCTCGGCCCCGTCCGCCGTCGCGCTGGTGGAAGGATTGCGCCAATCGAGGATGGCGTCGGCCACTTCCTGGGTCAACAGTCCGTTGGAGTTGGGCAGCAGTTGTAATTGCGCCGACGTCACGGAATTAATGTTGAGCTTGCTCGCTTCATCCGTAATCCCAAAATCATATTGCTGGCTCGACTGTTGATTGGGGCGCAGAATCCAGAAATATCCGTTTCCAACGGGGATGGCCTCGGCGGGCGTTGTCGTGAGGGTCACCGCGTCGGTGGTGTATTCGTCGACGTTGGCCAGCACCCATTGCTCGGCGCCTTGCTCGACCGCATCGGCTTGCGCTTCGGCAGTGCGGTTGGCGGCGGCCACCGCCTCGGTCTTCATGCTTTCAGCAAAGACCAGCAGCAACGCCCCCAGGACGATCATGATCCCCAGGGCGGTGACGAAGATGATGCCACGGCGGCGATCGTGGCGCGGCGTCGCGAAATTCGAGGGTTGCGTGTGTCGCGTCATGGCAGGCTCCCTCCGCCATTCACGCTGGTATCCTGCGCCGCCGTCGAATTGGGCAGCGTGAACGTGCGCGTGTATTGATACGTCTTGGTGGCTTTGGTTCCCGGGTCGATCCGGTCCAACGCCAGCGTGATCTGGATCGCCACCGGAATCGTGTTGTCTTCCTGCGTCGAGTCCCACGTCTGAAGCCACTGGGAACCGGTGTAATACTGCACGTTAAATGCCGAGACGCCGCGACAAAGAACTTCGTTGTCCGCCGTGACGTTGGTGAGCGACAGCAGATTGCCCGTCACGCCTCGCACCAGCACGTGATCGTTCACGCCCGCGGTGGAGGGGTTCAGCACGCTCAATTCGATTTTCTTGATGTCGCCGATGGAATCGACGTGCTTGGGCGACTGGGCCGTGGAATAAAAGACGACGTCATCAGCTTCGTGGCCGCGGTCGTCCTGGGACTGCGATCCTTCAAAATATTGCACGAATACGCCGTCGGAGGTGGCGTTCATGTCGCTGGTCATCTGCGTGCCGGTGGTGGAATCAGCATTGGCATTGGGCGTCATCGCGTTTTGGAGATCGGCCTGAATGATGTCCAGGGCGAGCGACGCGCTGCGGCTGGGCTCGATTGCAGCCTCGGCGAACGGCGTGTTCTGGCACGCTGAGATCGTTCGGGCCAGAGACACCACAGGCTGCGCCCACACCCCCCACCACCCCC
>CAZCKE010000248.1:0-6657 GCA_964499005.1 uncultured Tepidisphaeraceae bacterium | reverse complement strand
TCAGGTCGCGCGCTTTCTGGTTCTTCGGGAAGGCAATGGTATCGCGGATGTTGGTCGTGCCGGCCAGCATCATGGTCAGGCGGTCCAGGCCCAGGGCGATGCCGCCGTGCGGTGGGGCGCCGAACTTCAGCGCGTCCAGCAGGAAGCCGAAGCGCTGCCGGGCCTGCTCGGTGCTCATGCCGAGCACGCGGAAGAGCTGCGACTGCACGTCCGGATTGTGGATACGGATGCTGCCGCCGCCGGCCTCGTAGCCGTTGATGACCAGGTCGTAGGCCTTTGCCATCACCTTCGCCAATGGGCCCTCGTGATTGGTCAGGTCGGCGTCGGTGGCGCTTCGTAGCAAGTCGAGATACTGGTCCATCGGCGCCGTGAACGGGTGGTGGTTGGCGGCCCAGCGCTTTTCCTCGTCGTCCCAGATAAACGAGGGGAAATCATAGACCCAGGCGACCTTGTAATCGAGGCTGTCCGGGTCGAATAACTTCAAAGTGGCGGCCAGATGGATGCGCAAGTTGCCCAGCGCCTGGCAGACAATGTCTTCCTTATCGGCGACAAAGAGCAAAAGGTCACCGGCGCTGGCCCCCATGCGCTGGCGCAGTTTCTGCTGGATTGCGGGTTCGAGGAATTTTTCGGAGAAATCGCAGGCGACAACTTTGGGGCCGGCCCGGGCGAGTCGGCGGGAGTAGTTGCCGTTTCCGCAGGCGATGTCGAGGATGGTTTGGCCGGGGCGCGGATCGAGCAGGCGATCGGTTGTGGGCATGATGAGAAGTTTTTGGAAGTCGTTGCCTTCGCCGATCTGCTTGTCCCACCAGAGGGCGATGCGGTCCCAGACGGGGCGGGTTTGGGAGGAGGTCATTCGGAAACCTTGTGGCGGGCCAGCGTTTCAAGATCACTTTTAAGATGCTGTTCCGAGTATCGATAAAGGGGGATTTTGCGATCTGGCGAGAGGTCTTCAAACAGCAACTGGGGTATCGTCGCGAGCTTTGCAGCGAAAAAGAGGGAAAGTTTTCCGGTTTCAAATAGACGGCAAGCCAATTCGAGCAATGCTTCTTGTTCGCTGATGCCAGCCTGCTTCAACAAGTCATCTGGGATGTGAAGGGTGGTCATGGTCGGCCTCGGTTGGGAATTATAGCACTGCCGCTCACTTTTTGAGGAAATTGGCCAGAAGGCGTTCGCCTTGTTCGGTAAGAAAGCTTTCGGGGTGGTATTGGACGCCTTCGAGGGGCCAGGTCTTGTGGCGGACGCCCATGATTTCGTCGTGGTCGGTCCAGCTACTGACCTCGAATTCGGGAGGAAGGGTGCCCTTGCGAATGATGAGGCTGTGGTAGCGGGTGGCGGTGAAGGGGTTGGGCATTCCAGCGTAAAGGGTTTTGCCGTCGTGGTGGATTTGATCGGTTTTGCCGTGCATGAGGCGCGCGGCGCGCTCGACGACGGCGCCATTGACGAAGCCGATGCACTGATGGCCGAGACAGACGCCCAGGACGGGGAGCTTGGGGCCGAAGTGGGAGATGATTTCGTTGCTGACGCCGCCCTCTTTAGGGGTGCAGGGGCCGGGGGAGATAACGATGTGGGCGGGTTTGAGGGCCTCGATTTCGTCGAGCGTCACTTTGTCGTTACGGAAAACCTTTATCTCGATGCCGGGGCCGACCTCGCCGAGGCGTTGAACCAGGTTGTAGGTAAAAGAGTCGTAGTTGTCGATGAGCACGAGCATGAAAGCACCAGCGTACAGTAGGGTAGGGCAAAAGCAAAAAGCGAGCGTGAGATGCGGGCTGAACAGGATGAGGCGGCTCCGGAAAACTGGGCCAAATTGGCGGTACTCAGACTTTGAGCGAATGTTGTTCAAACTTTTAGCAGCACTTGTGAAAACCTGCGGGGAAGTCTAACGTACTGCTTGGAGCCCGCTTTCAACTGAGAGTCTGGAATCGATTGGACCCTGCCAAAGGCTCATACATGTCCCATAGCATCGCACACGACCAACTGGTTGTCATTCGTGTCGAAGGAATGCACTGCCACAAGTGTGAGCAGACGATCAAAAAGGCGCTGTCAGCGCAATTGGGGGTCCATGAGGTCGAAGTGGATTTCAACAGCGGGCTGGCATCCGTGCTGTTTGACAAAACCGTCTCGACGGTCAGCAAGCTGATGGATGTCGTGAACCAGGCGGGGTATCACGCGTCGGGTTTTACACAAGGGCCGAGCTCGGCGGGGCATTGAGATTTGAGAAGTTCGGTTTTGGGGCGCGATTTGGGGGATTTGTAAATACAATTCAAACCGCTCTGCCGGGCTTCCCACGAATGGCGACACGGCCAATCAGGCAATTCCATTGACGAGGGGCGGCGGGAAGGGATAGCATTTTTGGGATCACACTGGCGAGGAGAACATTGATCAAGAATTGGCGCCTGTTGGCGGCGGCGGCAGGGATTGCAGTTGTGGGGCTGGGAAGTGGGCGGGTACTTGGGGTGGAAGGGATGGTTTCGGAGCAGATTATTGTGGATCAGTTTGGATGGAGGCCGGGGGATCATAAGGTGGTGATTTTTGCGAATGCGATCAAGGGGCAGGGATCGCATTATGAGCCGGGGAAGACGTTTGAAATCCGGCGCGTGGGGGATGATGGGGTAGCGTTCAGCGGAAGCGTGGCCCAGTGGCATGGCGGGGCGACGGATGATGTATCGGGAGATCAGACGTGGAGCGGAGATTTTTCGGAATTGAGATCGCCGGGGCAGTATTACGTTTTTGATCCGGGGCATCATCTGCGGTCGTTTCCGTTTCGCATCGAGGCGGGGGTTTATGACGAGGTACTGAAGGCAGCGATGCGGATGTATTATTACCAGAGGACGGGGACGGCAATTCCGGAGAAATTTGGCGGGCATTGGAATCACGCGCTGGACCACATGGGGCCGACGCAGGATCGGGGCGCAAAGCTGTGGAAGGACGAGAAGCCGGTGCCGGACAGTCCGGCTCGAGAACTATCCGGTGGGTGGTTTGATGCGGGGGATTTCAACAAATATGTGCCGTTCACGCAGACAGTGCTGTGGAATTTGCTGACGGCGTATGAATGGAACCCGGGGGCGTTTAGGGATGATTCAAATATCCCCGAGAGCGGAAACGGGGTACCGGACGCATTGGATGAGATCAAGTATGAACTGGACTGGATGCTGAAGATGCAGAATCCGGACGGGTCGGTGCTGAACCGGGATTCGAATCCGACGTACGCGGCGGGACATGCCGACCCATCGACGGATACGCAGCCGCGGTATTACACACAGGCGACGACGTGGGCGACGGCGAGCTTCGCGGCATCGATCGCGCATGGGGCGCGAGTTTTCACGAAATTTGATTCGGTGTATCCGGGGTACTCGAAGAAACTGCAAAACGCGGCGGAGAAGGCGTGGGGATTCCTGGAGGCGCATCCAACGATGTGGCCGGAGGATGGGACGGATCATGGGAAAGGATTGGCGTCGGCGCCGGGTAGTGGGTCAGTTTGAATTCCAAAAAGTTTGACGGGGGACTCGCCTTATGGCAAGGTCGGATCATGCTTAAACGCTCAAAGATGCCCCGCGATCCGAACCAGCTTGCCAAAATGATCGTAGACCTCGCCACGGGGAACGCCCCACCAGAGCCAGAGAAGCCAGCCAAGAATCCTGCGGCGGTTGCGCTGGGGAAGCTGGGGGGGCCAAAGGGGGGCGCGGCTAGGGCAAAGGCGTTGTCACCAGCCAAACGCAAAGCCATCGCAAAGAAGGCGGCGGCGAAGCGGTGGGGTTATGGTTCATAAGGCCAGTCTGAGAGTGCTCATCTGCAAGTAATTTTGGCGGAATTCATCCTCATAAACGTGCAGCATCTTCGCCAGTTCGCTCGGAACAAATCCGCCTTGATCGAGGTGCGCCCCCACAACCGTCTTAATAAACTGCGGCTCTTCCCCCGCAATCGGGTTTGGTTCTCTCTGTCGATATCCAAGCTTCGCGTAATATTTGTAAAGGCTACTGTATCGGAATCCCGACAGGCATTCCAAATCGGCGGCGCGTTTGATGATGGCTCCAGCCGAAACCCGCCAAACCGCCTTGAGCGCGAAGGCTTTCGCCAACGTCATTTCTAATAGGTGGCTTCGCACATCCGTTTTCGGCATCAAGAATTCCGCCGCAAATTGATTCGCCTCGATTTCTTGCGTGTCGCTCGGCGCGACGTGCATAACCATGTGACCCAATTCATGCGCAAGTGAGAATCGAATTCGTTCGGGCGGCGCTTGGGAATTCAGAAAAAACATTGGCGGGGCATCGTCGGGCCATTGGCTGACAGCATCTATATCTGCGGTGCCAAAGGGGAACTTGAAAACTATTCCCCCCGCATTCTCAATTGCAGCCACCAGGTTCTTGATGGGACCGGGAGGAATCTTCCATGCCGCTCGCGTCATAACTGCAATATCAGCGGGCGTACCCTGAAACTCCGTAACGTCGATCCGCTGGAATTCTTGCGGAGTTTCAATGCTGACATCGCGCAGTAAGATTTTCGCCTGAATTCGCAGAATATTCACGATGGCGTGAAGCGGGCGAATATGTTTTTGTAGGCTGCTGGCCCGCTTGCGGTGATACAGCACACTGATGCCAAGACTGGCATAGTGCTCATCCAAGTAGAAAAACGTGGGTGGATAGTGAACCGCGTCGGCCAATCTCTCGATCACATCGGACCCAACATCCTTGCTGCCCAATTCGAGTTTTGAGATCGTGCCTTGTGCCACCTTTGCGGCTGTCGCTAGTTCTAACTGTGTCATCCCACGGGATTCTCGGGCCAACCGAACCATTTCTGGATTCAGTTTTGTCATCCGTGTTTGCCCTTTCGTTTCTTGATCCGTATGTCCACGTTCAGAACTTCGCTAACGTCACCATTACTCGGCGGATTGTCGGCATCGAACATTGCCAATTGCCCATCATCCGCCTGATAGATCGGCCAAACCCAATGATTTTTAGTAGCGCCATTGGGGCAGGTGAAATAGATTCCCGTAACGTCCGTCCCAAGGCTGTTCGGCGTGTATCCGAGCGTAACTGTCGTCAACTTTCGCCCACTGACCAGCTCCGCTTGATTATGAGACAGATTTTGCTGCTGATCGGTCGGGATGTTCATTGAATGCAGATCGGGGGTGAGTTTTTTGAATCGCAAGATGATGGCTTCTTTGACCACGGCGAGGCGTGAACGTCCGATGGTTCTTGACCTCGTATCCGACCTTGCTGCCAAACGCGGAAAAGCGAAGTAACCAAAGGCATCGGACACAATGCCAGCCACACTACTGGTGTTCAGGATCACGCCGGAAAGGAGGTCTGTTTGCATCCATGTCCGAACCCATCCCCAAGCTTCCCAGAACGATTCGAGACAGTCTTCTTTGAGGGGTTCAAGATACGCCTTGCTGTCTTCTTGCGAGAGGTATTGATCTTTCATTCCTGCCATTGTCCGCTATAGTGTCTTGGGAATCAAGGGAAATTATTCCCGAAATTATTCCCAAGGCTTGACTATGCAAGATCGCTCAAGTATAAAGGTCAGTATGAATAAGCTAAGCACTGCTGACCGGGTTCGCGTGATTTCGGCTCTGGTGGAAGGCTGCTCGATCCGCTCCACCGTCCGCATGACCGGGGTTGCCAAGAACACCGTCATCAAGTTGCTGGTGGATATGGGCAAGGCGTGCAAGGCTTACCATGACGACCATGTTTGCCATTTACTGACCAAGCGCGTGCAGTGCGATGAGATTTGGGCATTTTGCTACGCCAAGCAAAAGAACGTGCCGGAAGCGCTGAAGGGGATTACCGGCTATGGCGATATCTGGACGTGGACGGCGCTCGATTCCGATTCAAAACTCATCATCAGCTACGCCGTGGGCGATCGCGATGCGGGCTGTGCCCACGAGTTTATGAGCGATGTTGCATGGCGATTGAGCCGCAAGGTTCAATTGACGACCGACGGCCTCCGCGTCTATCTGGACGCCGTGGACGATGCCTTTGGCGGTGACATCGACTACGCGCAACTCATCAAAATTTACGGGGCCGAGCGTCCTGGGGAAGCCCGCTACTCGCCAGCCAATATCATCGGCGTGAAGTCGGAAGCGGTCTGCGGATCGCCGGTTTCTCGCGACGTTTCCACCAGCCACGTCGAACGCCAGAATCTCACCATGCGGATGTCGATGCGACGGTTTACCCGTCTGACCAATGCCTTCTCAAAGAAGGCCGCGAATCACGCCCATATGGTGGCGCTGCATTTCATGCACTACAACTATTGCCGAATTCACCAGACGACGCGGATCACGCCAGCGATGGCGGCGGGATTGACCGATCATGTTTGGGAATTAGAGGAATTGGTGGCGCTGATTCTCTGAACCACAGTATCATGGCACGCACCATGAATGAGCAGCTTCCCCGCCTCGATTACGCCACACCGCAAACCCCAAAGCGTCGGATACATCCTGCCATTCGTGTCCTGCTTGGCATCTCTGCATTCTTATTCTTGGCTCCAACTGTTAATATTGTCTTGGGGTTCGACTCTGATGGCCCAATATCCAAAGCCATTGGAATCGTGGTGACATTAGCCATCGCGCTTGTTTTAGCCCATGCGTCTTTTACTGGTCGATTCCGATCGCGCCGGAAACATCAATCAGATGATTTTATTTCAAACTGACCCACCACC
>CAZCKE010000247.1:0-6702 GCA_964499005.1 uncultured Tepidisphaeraceae bacterium | reverse complement strand
TTTCGCAAGCAAACCGTCAAAAATGCCGAGCGCTACATCACCGAGGAGCTCAAAAATTTCGAAACTCAAGCCTTGGGCGCTCAGGACCAATCGATCGCCCTCGAACAGCAACTCTTCGAAAAAATCCGCCAGGAATTGGTCATTCACATCGCGACGTTCAGTGAATTGGCCCAGGGCCTGGCCCGCCTCGATGTCCTCTCCTCCCTCGCCGCGCTTGCGCAGGAGCGCCGCTACTGCCGCCCGACGCTCACTCACGACCGCGCCCTGGAAATCATCGACGGCCGCCACCCCGTCCTCGAACAGCAACTCGGCTCCCAATTCGTCGCCAATGACACCCGCTTCTCCGAGGATCAAACCCTCGCCCTCATCACCGGCCCCAACATGGCCGGCAAATCCACCTACATCCGCCAGACCGCCCTGATCGTCCTCATGGCCCAGATCGGCTCCTGCGTCCCCGCCGCCAGCGCGACCATCGGCATCGCCGACCGCCTCTTCGCCCGCATCGGCGCCTCCGACGAAATCCACGGCGGACAATCCACCTTCATGGTCGAGATGATCGAAACCGCCAATATTCTCAATAATGCCTCCGACCGCAGCCTGGTCATCCTCGACGAGATCGGCCGCGGCACCAGCACCCTCGACGGCCTCTCCCTCGCCTGGGCAATCGCCGAGCATATCGCCCTGGAAACTCGCAGCCGCACCCTCTTCGCCACCCACTACCACGAACTCACCGACCTCTCCGAGCGCTTCAACGGCGTCAAAAATCTCAACGTCGCCGTCCGCGAATGGGAAGACCAGGTCGTCTTCCTCCACCGCATCATCGAAGGCGGCACCGACCGCTCCTACGGCATCCACGTCGCCCGCCTCGCCGGCGTACCCCCCGAAGTCCTCGACCGCGCCCGCCAGCTCCTCTCCGAACTGGCCGTCCAGCACATCGCCTCTCCCAAGCTCTCCAAGCGCCGCTCCGGCGCCGCCGCCAACAATCCCGATCAGATGCAACTCTTCACCGACCCCACCATCGAGATCGCCAAAACTCTCGCCGGCGCCAAGCTTGAGGAACTCACCCCCATCCAGGCCTTCGATCTCCTCCGCCAATTGAAAGACAAACTCCGCAAGTAACATTGGCACTTGAAGTGTCGTGCGCGTTTTAGGCGAGCTCAGTCGAGCCGGAGAAAAACCTTGCCTGCCCTGAGCGTAGTCGAAGGGGGGCCTCGATAGGGTTTCTCTCGCCCCTCCTGCATCGCATTTGCCTTTTGTCTTAAAAGGTCCGCCCAACAACTCCTCAATCACCCCATCGACTCCGACCCGCGCGAATCAATCAAACTCACACATCTTCTCCAGCGCTTTCTCCAGCCGTTTCAAATACTCCTTCGCCGGAATCTCCACGCACCCAAACCGCGCCAGATGTTTCGTCGTCGCCTGCGCATCCAGCAGCTCATACCCGCGCTCATTCAGCCGATTGACCAGATGCACCAGCGCCACCTTGCTCGCGTCCGTCACCCGATGAAACATCGACTCCCCAAAAAACGCCGCGCCCAGGCTCACGCCGTACAATCCGCCGGCAAGCCGGTTGTCTTTCCAGGCTTCGACCGAATGCGCAATCCCCAATTCATGCAGCCGCGCGTACGCCGCGATGATCTGCTCATTGATCCAGGTGCCTCCCTCGCGATGCTCCTGGCAGGCGCGCATGACCGATTCAAAGTCATGATTGATCCGAATCTCAAACCCCCCTTGCTCCGGCGATTTTCTCACCCGTTGCCGCAAGGTTCCGGGAATATGAAACGCGTCCAGCGGCAAAATCCCCCGCGGGTCCGCCGTGTACCAGCGGATTTCCCCGTCCCGGTCCGCCATCGGAAACAGCCCCCGCGAATACGCGGCGATCAGCGAAGGCGGGTCCAGCGGAATCGGCGCGGGCATGCTGCGACAGTGTAATCGCCAGCGAACGCAAGCGAGAGAACCGTGCGCAAATGAGACAAATTCGCGCTGCGCGAATACAACAAATCACGCTGCGCAATTGCCGAAAAATCGCAAGCCGATTGAACCCTGGATTAGTAATTTAACCGTGGATTAGTAAACCAAATTGATCGAGTCTGCCGACAAACCTTCTGTGATTCCGTTGAAGAACCAACCCGGAATGACGGATTAACATCGTGGGCTGCGCTGTTGGGCCACCGTGGGAACCAGCGCGCGGATCTAAGGCGTCCCCATCGCAAATAAACGCCCCGGACCTGCAATTATTGCGGGAAAGATTCCGTTTTTTCGCGCACCGGCCTCGAACCATTTTCAGGGAAGATTTCCAGGCCCACGCGCAACTATGTATGCGAGTGCCGAAGTGGGGCACGAAATCAATAATCGAGCTGGGGCCGCGTTAAAGAAATCGTGAGAAACGTCTGGTTAGGCTCCTTTTTTTGGAGAGTCGTATGTTTGGGCAGATCAAAAATATCGTCGGGTGGATGTCGGGTTCCCAGCACGTTGAGGAACATCCGATTCTGGCTCGCCGCAAACCAGCCCCCGTGTCACGGATCGGCCAGGTCGGTGACGAGCCCGTCCGGGTCGTTCAGCCCCCAACCGGCGGGGGGGCCAATGCCGTCAAGGATTTGCAGGAATTTCTGGAACGCAATCTTCCTGCCCTGAGATGATTTTTCAAACGCTCTCGCTCCTCGCGGCGCGCCCCCTCAAACACCGGGGCGCGCTTTTTTTACGCCGCTTTTTCGTCGTGGTGCCCCATCATCTCTCGCCGCTGCGGATCGACGCCGAACAATTGCGGGCATTTTCAAGTGGCGCGCGGCAAACCAAACACGCGCGGCGCGTTTTCATTCCTGACTCCGCGATAAGATCGTTTTGCGTCAATCTTCTTGAATCACTTCGTCAAAGCAGAAATGAATTCTGATCGTCCAAAATACAGGCGATTTTATTCGGCGTATCCCATAAACGAAATAAATCGGCAAAACTTCTCAAAAATAGTCCCGCCGAAATTTTCCGCAAAAGTCATCTAAACCACATATTCCTCCCCGCCGAATCAACTGGTGCACGTTTGGATTTCTTGAAGGTCGGTGATTTCCACGGCGGAAACCAGGCCTTCTTCTGATCGACCGAGGCCGAAGATTTTTCATCTCCCGGCAGGCCCCGGTCATGCGGAGGTTCTTATGAGCGGCGGTGCAAAGCATCCGGCTTTGATCACATGGCTCGCGTGCGCCCTGCTATCTGTTTTTGCGGCGGCGCCGGTGGAAGCGGGCAGCACGTCCCAGCCCTCCAATGCCGGCGATGCGTCGGCGTCCGCCATGGCCGCGCCGCGCGTGCATACCAATGCGTCGGCGGACGATCTCTCGGGAATGAGCCTCGAGCAGTTGATGCAGATCCCCGTCAGCACGACCGATACCCTCACCAAAACCGACCGCGCTCTGGTCCCCGCCGCCATCACCAGCATCGACCGCGCTGAAATCGACCAGCAAAATCCCAGGACCCTGCAGGACCTGCTCGAAATTTACGTCCCCAACATGGAATGGGTCACCCACCAATTCGAGATCGATCACGTGGGAATCCGCGGAATCATCGGGGACCGCAACGACAAGTACCTTCTGCTGGTCAATGGGCGCGAGATGAATCAGCGAACCCATGAAGGCGTCCTGAGCGAAATGGATTTGTACCTCAACGGCGATCTCGGCGAAGTCGACGTGGTTCGCGGGCCGGGATCGGCCACCTACGGCCCCGGAGCCGTCGAGGGCGTGATTTCTCTTCAAACCTTGAACGGGCTCACCTTTCAGGGTACCGACGTCACCGTCCGAGGCGGGGCGCTGGATGAATTTTATTCCTTCGAGTTTCGGCACGGCGAAAAGCTCAGCCCCGATTCCGGTTGGTTCATCTATGCCGGCGCGGCACAGGTCACCGGAGCATCCTCCACCTATGCTCCCATCATTCAGGGACAGAACTGGACCGATCCGACGGTTGGAACCATCACCGCGGGCCATGCCCTGCCCTATTCATTCCCGCGACAAGACGCCGAATACCAGAACTATCCCCAGATCAAGGCTCACCTGGAATACGATTCGGACGGTCTGACCCTCTGGACGCGCTACACGCGCGGGGGCGAGACGATTCCCTCCACCGACCGCGGCTACGCCCCGGCCCCCATCGGGTGGGGATGGAGCGGCTCCCTGGCTCCAAGCGGCGTCGGTTACCAGCAGCTCACCACCCTGGCCGGCATCAAAAAGGACCTGGGGCACGACTTCTCGATCGATGCGTCCACCAGCATCGACTTTACCGATTACGAGCGCAAGATCTGGAGCGCCCCGGGCTCGTTTGCGGACAGCAATCAGGAGCAAAAGTGGATCACCAAGGGGCTGCTCAACTGGACGGGAATTCCCCACAACGAATTGGCCGGCGGGTTTGAATACGGCTACTACTGGCTCGGCCGGCCAAGCTGGATGTCGCCTAGCCAGGATGGATTGGGCGAACTCCCCAACCATCAGGAGCATTGGTACTCGGACATGCTCTCGTACCTGGCCGAAGACCAGTGGCACATCACCAAACAGTGGACTCTGTTTCTCAGCGGCCGCGCGGACAAGGACAAGTACACCGATTGGCTTTTGTCCCCCCGCGTCGCCCTGGCCTGGCAGCCCACCGCCAAGGACACCCTCAAGGGCATGTTTACCCAATCCCTGCGCACCAACACCGAGGAGGCGATGCGCCAGCAGTGGGAATCGGTTGGGACCCTTTCATCGCCGGAAAAAATGAACTCCCTCGAATTGCGCTACGAGCGGCAGCAGAATGAAAGTTTGTTCCTGGGCGCCTCAATCTTCTACGACAAGCTCAACGTCTTGGGCTGGAACAGCTCGCTCTCGGAAGAATCGGCCCTGGGGTGGTATAAAACGGCCGGCGTCGAACTCGAAGCGACCTACCGCACGCAAAACGATACGATTACCTTCTCCCACGGCTACACCAAGCTGGTCGGGCAGGATTTCAGCTCCGCCGTCGCGCAAGGCACGTTCATCGGCAATATTTCCCCGGCGGGCTACGGGTACGGTTACGATCTGACCAACTGGGCCAACAACGTCACCAAGCTCTCGGTCCATCACCAGTTCGACCGCCATGTGTCCGCCGATGGAAACATCGAGGCGCTCTGGGGTTTCCCCGGCAACCAGCAATTGGCCAATTATGAAAACGCCATCAATAACCCGCCCAACACCGTTCCCGGATACAACAAGGCCTGGCTGCCCAGCGTCTACCTGAACCTGGGCTGCCAGTACGACTTCGGCGAGCATTCAACGCTGCGATTGGATGCCTACAACGTCCTGGGCTGGATCGACCAGACCTTGAACAAACGCGAAATCTACACCCCCATCTGGCAAGGCGTCTATCGCGTCGAGGCCCCGGCTTTCGCCCTCACCTACAAATATGCGTTTTAGCCGCGAGGCGCGTTTATCCGCTATTCATCTCAAAAGGAAAATCACTTCACCATGGAGTACACCACATTCGGGCTGGCTTTCTCACTCCCTCCCCTGGTAATCCGGGGGAGGGCAGGGGAGGGGGGCAAACGTCACGTCGCCAGGTGCGTTTCGACAGAGCAGATGGAAGAGATTTATTTGACAGTAGAGCACGCCACATTCGGACTGGCGGGGTTCACGTCGATTTTGCGATCCTTGGGCATCACGACTAAATCCATGTCTTCCATCGGAATCGCGCCAAGAAGAACTTGATCGCCGATGACGAGCGCGCCGCCGAGCCCGACGCGGTTCTTGAAACGCATTTCAATGGGGCCGACATAAGGCACCAGCCGCTTGGTGCCGTCGGCGATCGTCACTTCCTTCTGATCGTATTCCTCCAGGCGAAGCTGAATCGCGATGTGCTGCGGAATGCACATGTGCACCGCGCCCGTGTCGGCCAAAGCTTCCACCTGAATCGGCTGCTGGTCGGGATAACGGGGATTTCGCAAGGTTATCATTATGAGGGTTCTGCTAGATGAAGCGTGGTTCGTATCTTCGGGGCTATGGTTTTGCTATCTAATCACAGCAGAATGCGAACTTTCAAATTCGTCAATCTCAAGAATAGCGCGCCTGATTGCTCTGTAGTCGTCAGGCGGGACATCAATGAACCCGATATCGTGACCTTCGTCATTATTCAACGGTAGCAATCCGCCAGGCGCTTTCGCGGTTACAAGAAGATCCACATAGCAGCCGAAATCAATTTTGTAGACGTCATAACGAATGCCGGGTTGATCATGTGCCGCAATATTTCTTTTGAGCAGGTGCAAAACTCGTGCATCAAACAGATCATCGATAAGCTCATGTCGAGTGTCACTACGCAGCAAAAAAGCTCTCGCGCGACGATGCGCAATCACCTTCTCAATGATCCAATGTAGGAGATGTTGAGCGTCCCGGTTAGCCACGACAGCTGCTTCCTTATCGCGCTGATACCAAGCCTTTGCGGCAGTGCGGATGTGCCCGATTGAGATTGGATCATCAATGGCCTTTTGCGCTGCAATAGAGATTATATTGATCGCATCGCGCGGTACTCCTTCCGAGGCCCGCACAAACTCTTCGAATACGTTTTGCTGAGTAAATGCTAGTTGGATTAAAGCTGTTGCATCTCTTGGATTTCCTGCGATTGCTTCGGAGGTGAACACCGCAGCACAGTGTGACCTTCCCCCTGAAATCATACCAAGTTCAATGTTAGTCTTTCCAGGTGTTTTCGCGGTGGGTCCGC
>CAZCKE010000246.1:5086-6739 GCA_964499005.1 uncultured Tepidisphaeraceae bacterium | reverse complement strand
GGTGCAAGGCACGATGGATGGCCGGGATGTCGGGGATGGTGCGTCGAAGTTGCGCGTCCGGGGGGACGGGCTCGGAGCCGGGGCGAGTGGATTCGCCGCCAATATCAATCCATTGAGCACCGGAATTGGCCATCGCAAGGCCGTGAACGATGGCATTTTGAGGGTCAGCAAAGCGGCCGGCGTCGCTGAAGCTGTCAGGAGTCACATTTAATACGCCCATGACGATGGGCGGGCGCGATTTTTGCGATAGCCAAATATTAAATTTTGCTGGAGACACGATTTTTCCGATCTCTAACGTTAGTTTATCGTAAATAATATGTTAATGTTTGATTAAGCGACGGAGGAGCATTTTGGATCGTTTGGCGAACTCATTTCGTCGATTGATGGTCCCGCTGACGATTACATTGATCGTGGCAACGGTCTGGCTGGCGGCTTGGAGCGAATCCCTGCAGGCGGAAGTCAATCAGGGGTATTGGCCACCGCTGAACAGTTCCCCTGCCACGAGCCAAGTTCACGTGATCGTGACAGCTAATCGCTGAGCAATCGGGTCGGGGCCTTTCGAGAGCCTCACTTCAAGAGCGGCTTTGTTTCGTATTGAGCCGCTTATTCGAGCAGGTTCTTTTCAAAGACAATCAAATTGTCCGCATGGGTGGAGTCCCAGCGGATTCCGACAATGTCGTAGCCCATTGCGATGGCGAAATGGATGAACTCGCGCTGGTGGTTCATGCACTCGCAGCGGATGTACTCGTAGCCGTGATCTTTGGCCCAGGCTTGCTGGGCGTCCTGGAGCTGACGGCCGACGCCGTGGCGGCGGACTTCGGGGACGACGGCGCCGAGCCAGTGGTAGAACATGCCGGGTTTGAGCTCAAAGCCGATCCAGAATCCGACGGGGCGGTTGTCCATCCGGGCGATCAGCGTCAAGGCGTTGTAACGCCCCATGAATCGGCGTTTGAAGAAATCCACCTCGCGTTTGGGGCGAAAGATGGCGTTGTAAAGCTCAACCGCGCGGGGGAGCATTTTCTCATCGGCAATGTCAATGTCGGCCTGGGCCACGGACGGGAACCTCCTGAAATTGTAGGACAAATGTGATTGTGACATGGGGATTGGTTGAACGCAACGTGAGTAACATTGAAGTGGGTGGATGAGTCGCGAGCTTTTTGGGTTTGATCGCATTGGCAGAGAAGCAAAGTTTCGGCATTTTCAAAAGTTGAATTAAGGTTTGACCCTTGGGCACTTGAGCCATCCAATCAATCGGGTTCAAAGGTGCCGACAATTTTTGCCAACCTTCGCAAGCGACGCCGGCCATTTCTGACGGCTCGGTGGGAGCATCTGGTGATTATCACGTATGCGGTGGATCCGTTTCGGCTCAAGCCGCCGCCGGGATGCGAATTGGATTTGAAAGATGGCAGGGCATTTGTCAGTTTGGTGGCGTTTGATTTCAAGCAGACGCGGGTCATGGGGGTCCAGTGGCCGGGGCATCGCGATTTTCCGGAGATTAATTTGAGGTTTTATGTCCGGGAGGGCCGGAGGCGAGGGGTTTGCTTTGTTCGAGAGTTTGTGCCCAGACGGGTGATCGCGGCGGCGGCGCGAGCCGTTTACAGCGAACCGTCTCGGGGCCGCCGGCTGGACGGCGCAGTGGAGAAGGAGGGCCGG
>CAZCKE010000246.1:0-5076 GCA_964499005.1 uncultured Tepidisphaeraceae bacterium | reverse complement strand
TTTTTTGTCGTGGTGTTAGGCCCGGAGGGGTGAGCGCGGCGTCGGCGGGGGCAATTTACAGCGGGACGGTTCGGGGCGCGGGGATGCACAGCGCAGTGAAGGAGGAGGGACAGCGGGTTTGCGTGGAGCATCGGATTGGATGGCGCGGGGCGAAGGGATGTCTGCGCGTGGTGGGATGTGAGCCGGGCGTGCGGCCGGCAGAGGGGAGTGCGGAACATTTTTTCAAGGAGCATGAGTGGGGGTATGGGATCAGCAGAAGCGGGAGGTTGCTGAGGTATCGGGTGGAACATCCGACGTGGGAGGTGTGGCCGGTGGTGGAGCATGAGGCGGAATGGGATTGGGAGGGGCTCTATGGGCGGGAGTGGGGATTTTTGAAAGGCGAGAAGCCGTGCTCGATAATTTTGGCGCGGGGGTCGGAAGTGAGGGTGTTTCCGAAGGTGGAGATTTGAGAGCGGCGGACTCCTGCCCTGAGAAGACGGCGGTTGCCCTGAGGAGACAGGTGCTGCGGAAAATCTGTTCCATCGCAGTTCCGAAACAATTTCACGCCGCCGCGCGCTTCCAGACCCCTCTTCATCCGCCGCTACCTGCCCGTTGCCTTGCATTTCACGCCCATCTCAAAAATATTTTCTCTGCATAAAACAAATCCACCCCTATTGGCACCCGCGCCAATCGAATGCTCGATCCTCCGCGCGCATCTCCCCCGTATATGGGCCAGGGAGTGAAGGTTTTTGTAGATTTTTCATAACCTCATCCCTCTCATTAGCTTAACCGCCGTTTCAAGCCCATATCTAATTTCGTTTGGCGCGCGGACAAGGGGCATTTTTCTGTTCCAGGACCTCGAATACCTCAGTAAATCCAGTCAAATCAATCACTTCGCCAGGAAAAACCTTCTGCGCGCAACCAAAACTCGCTTGCCACAAGTGACGAATGAGTAAGGACTAATGGCCAATGACTCAAAACGCCAATAGCGCGCAGGATGCAACGACTCAAAAGCCCGGGGTTTCTCAGTTACCCCATGATGAATAAAATTCAAACGACATGAATCCGCAGGCCCCTTCCATCGTGCTCTTCGACGGCGAATGCAATTTCTGCAACGCATCCGTGAACTTTGTTCTGGATCATGAGAAGGATCATTCGCTGCGATTCGCGGCGTCGGGGACACCGTGGGCGAAGGGGAAACTGGAGGGGTGCGGGATTACTGAGAGGCCGCGGAGCATTGTGCTGATCGAGGGGGAGAAGTGTCACACGAAATCGACGGCGGCGATCCGGTTGGCGAGGTATTTGAAGAGGCCTTGGTCGTGGCTGGCGTATTTGATTTTGATACCGGAGCCGTTGCGGGATGGGGTTTATGATTGGATCGCGGCGAATCGGTATCGGATTTCGGGGAGGATGAAACAGTGCCGGGTGCCGACGGAGGCGTTAAGGGCACGGTTTGTGGGTGGGTGAAGGGGGATGGCGGATGAGACACCCGGGGCTTTACGGGCGCCCGGGATTAGATGCCGCTTTTGCGGAATTTTACAGCCATTTCAAACTTGCCATTGCTCAGGGGGCGGGAGCGAATGACCTCGGCCAGATGAGTGGTGGTGCCGTGGTGATTCTGGATTTCGATTTTACAGGTTTGTCCGACGGCGAGGGCTTCGCGGAGGAGGAACGAGATCCCGCTGAAGGAGAGGTCGCGCGTCATGATGTCGAAGGTGGAGTTGGCATTGGGGCCGTCGAGGACCGTGAGGGCGGCTTTGCCTTGAACGGGCTTGCGGTTTTCACGGCGACGGTCGCGATCGACGGATGACGGCGGGCGCGCAGAGCCATTGCCGGTGGGAGTCGATGGACGGTCCGCGCCCGAAGGATGCGGATCTGGAGATCGGGTCATAGGATTGGGCATAAGAGTAGCGTTTTGTTCGCCGGATGCAAATCGGCGCGAAAGAAGAAACATCCTGAAGAAAAAGCCTCCGCGATAGATTGACAAAAACTTCGTATCGCCGGGGTTTATTCCGTGGGATAATGACTCATTCGGTCAGGCGGTCATCCACATCCGACACTTTTGGCGAAAGCCGCTCTAACAGGTGATACAGGTGACAGTGGAACAGCAGAAGGTCGAGGGAAAATCCATTTACGCCATGCGGTGACTTTTTTTGGAAATTATGTTGGAATGTAAGATAGTGGCAGCGGGGGAATGGAGCAGGACGCAGGCGTGATCCGGCAAATGAAAAGGCATACCTGTTGCGGTGCGTTTTCGCGGTGTCGATTCGTTTTATGTTTGATCGTGGGGATGGTGCTGGCGCCGGGGCGATGGGGCGCTGCACAGGATGTTTTGAGCGATCCAGGGTTACAGAAACAATTTGAAGAAGATTTGACGGCGATCTGCCAGCCGGCGGCGGACGGAAGCATTTCGCGCGTTGTGGGGTCAGCGGGATATGAGCGGACAGCTCTGTATCTCCAGGCGCAATTTTCCAAGATCGGCGCGGAGCACGCAAACGTCATCGTGGCCAAGCCGCATTATTTCCCGGTGATGATGCCGGTGACGCGGTTTGCGACGCTGAGCATGACGGGGGGCGGGGAAAAGGTGAAGGTGTTTCCGTTTTGGCCGGCGAAAGTGAGGGTGAATTCGACGCCGGAGGGAGGGATTCGGGGGAAGCTGGTTTATATCCAGTCAGCGCGGGTGGATCAGATTATTCCAAAAGACTTGGCGGGTCAGATCGCGGTGGTGGATGTTTCCGCGGCGGAGCGGTGGAAGCAGGCATTTTATTTTGGGGCCAAGGCGTTGATCGTGCTGGGGGATGGGAACGAGACGAATCTGGATTTGAAGCCGCACGATCTGGAGATCCCGGTAAATTTTCCGAGGTTTTATTTGCCGGCGGGGACGCTGGCGGACCAGATCAAAGCGGGGAAGGTGAGCGGCGAGGCGGTTCTGGATGCGGATGTCAGGTGGGAGAAAAAGTCAGCGGTCAATTTTTATGTGGTGGTGAAGCCGGCGCAATTGAAACCGGCGGGTTGGCCGGAAGCGCGGAATCCGGGGGCGCTGATGATCAGCGTTCCATTTGATGCCAGCGGATTGGTGCCTGATCTGGCGCAGGGTGCGAGCCAGGCGGTGAATACGGCGGCGGGACTGGCGCTCCTGCGGCGCGCCGTGGAAGAGCCGCTACAGAGGCCGGTGGTGTTTTTCTTCGGGGGTGGAGACACGATCCAGTTTCGGGCGAGCCGCGAGATGTTCATGGCGATGGCGGATTCCCCATCGAAATGGAGCGATGAGCTGAGCAACGCGGATCCGGCGGTGGGGATTGATCGGCAGATCAAGGAAGTTGAGCAGGAATGCGATCGATTGAGGATGGCCCAAATAGACCCACAGCGTTTGAATGCAGGGAAAGACGGGGTTTTGCTGGATCGCATCAGCCGAATCATCGACACGGACGTGGCGGACATGGCCGATCAGCTGTTTCGAAGGCGGATCGATCCGAACGAGATGGCAAAAGCGGATGTTCGAGCGAAAGCGGACGAGTTGGAAAAGCAAGAGGGGGAATTGAAAGAGCTGAAATTTCGAATCCAGAAAAACCCCGGAGCGCTAAATAATTTAGGAGAAGAGGGCGTCGATTACGTGGCTCTTGCCAAGCGGTACGTGAAGCGAACTCTGGACCGATTGGCGGGAAGTGAGGACGGGGGATCGGATTCGGAACAGGGCCTGATCGAAGAGTTGAAAGAGCGGAGGGAATTGCTGCAAACGCGGGTCGATCTGCACAAGTGGCTGGCGAATCAGCTTAGCCTGCCGGAGGATTCAGCGAGCGAGCGATTGATTGAGCTGGAGGTGGCAATCGATTTGTCGGATCGCGGGGTGCGAGCGGGGCCGATGACGACTGGGGAATATGGGCGGATCAACAGCCTGAATCAGGTTCAGGATTTCAAGGATTGGTTGTTTAAGAATGATGATGAGGCCAATCGGGGCGAGGCATCGGGGGCATGGCTCAAGGGGTTGTTGCCGGCGCTGGATCCGACGGGGCCGATCAGCAATCTGCATACACCACTGACATGGCTGTGCGCGTCGATGCCGATCGGGTCGGAGATGGGCACGGCATGGGGCGTGCCGGCGTTTTCGCTGATCACGCTGGATGACATGCGGCTCAAACGGGATACGCCGAACGATGTTTTGCGGATCGATCATGAGGGAAAGATCGTTTCGCCGGAAGTGGGAACGATTGAGCCGCAACTGGTGGCGGTTCAGAAGCTCCTCTGGAAGGCATGGGACGATCCGGCATTTCGGAATGGGTCGATCTTTAATCCGCAGTTAAGGGACATCACTGGGCAGGTGGTGGGTTTCAGCGTGGATCGTCCGGTGCCGGATTTGCCAGAGCCGGGGTATTTGTTGACCTATTCGATGGCGCCGACAACGGGTGCGAATGATTTTTTCGACGATCCGGCCCCAGTGCCATGGACGATGGGGATGAGGCGCGCGGAAATCATGCCCTGCGACGCGGAGGGGCGGTATCTGTTTGAAGAAGTGCCACGGCTGTCGGATCAGGCGTATGACCCGACGCAGATGCTATTTTTTGATGCGTATCGAATTCCGCCGGACCAGCGCGGGCGGATCACGGGGACTTCGGACGTGGGGGACGACGAGGATGACACGGGGATATTCGCCGATCTACGGAATGAAGTGCGGGCGTTTCGGACGGTGGTGTTCAATTGCACGGAGTTTTCGCTGGTGGGATTGCACGATCCGAGATTTCTGCAAAACCTGGCGGAAGTGCGGTTCATGGATACACGGAGAAATGACTGGCCCAAGAAGTTGAATGCGGCAATTGGGGAGCAGCTAATGGCGGGATTTGTGGAGCCGGGGATCAGGCAAGTCCTGTTGTTTCGATATGGAGTCGTGGGGAACCGGTTGATTTTATTGAACATGCCGAGCGTGGAAGCGGAGGACTCGACGCCCAAAACCGATCAAGCGCCGGGATACACAGCGGAGCAATTGAATGATCTGGGGCCGATTGCGCTGCGGACGACGAATGATTTTTATCAGTTGAATCAATACCGGTTGACGAAGTATCGGCAGGCGGGCGTATCCAGCCAGTTGATCGATCAGCTTCA
>CAZCKE010000245.1:0-6740 GCA_964499005.1 uncultured Tepidisphaeraceae bacterium | reverse complement strand
CTGTTTCCTGCCCCAACATCCCCGCGAACCTCCGCGCCGTCCCCGGCGCATGCCCCGCATAGTCATTGGCGGTGAAGATCCAGGCCGTCGAAATCCTCCCACTCGATTCTTCAATTCTCTCCCCCCACCACTTCAATCTCGCCGAAACATCCAATTGCTCATGCGTGTCCTTCGCAAATTTCTCCCGCTCACCCCGCAACCGCAGATAGATGAAATCGGCCGTCACCGGCGGCCATCGCATCGGCCCGAGCCAATCGGCCGCTACCCAGGCGATTTTTCTGTGGCGTAATATCTTCACCACGTCGGCCCTCTCCCAGGAGCGATGCCGAAACTCCACCGCGTATCGCACATCCATCGGCAGCCCATTCAAAAATCCCTCCAGCCCCCTCATCTGCGATACCCCAAACATCGGCGGATACTGCAGCAGCACCACTCCCAACTTGGGCCCCAACCCGGAAATTCCTTCCAAAAATTCCAGCATCGGCCCCACCCCCTCCTGGGGCGGCAACTCGTGCGTAATCGCGCGCGGCGCCTTTACACAAAAACGAAAATTCTCGGGCGCCGTCCGTCGCCATTGCTCCACATGTTCCCGCTTCGGCGTGCCGCTATGAAATGTCGTATCCAATTCCACGGCATTAAACGCCCGGGCATACGCAGCTAGAAATCCTTCCGGTTTGGTCCCCTCTGAATAAAATGGCCCTCTCCACCCCGGATAGCTGAAACCAATCGTCCCAATCCGAAGCTCGGGCTTTTTTCCATTCATCAACCGATCCTAGACAAGAATCGCGCAGGTTTGCACGCACGCTTTCACACATTTGATGATTACCAAACAAAATTGGTCTGTTCGCCCAAGCGTGCTTATCATTGATGTTGAAGGACCAATTATGCTCCGACTCATTATCGCGCCGCTCCTTGCCTTTGTCTCATTCGCATCGGCCCAGACCTCGCAGCCCATCGCCTGGCACGAGTGGACGGATGATCCGTTCAAGCTTGCTGCCGCTCAGCATAAGTTTGTCCTGCTCGATTTGGGAACCAATTGGTGTCATTGGTGTCACGTGATGGACGTGCAGACCTACGCCGACCCCAAAGTTCAGCAGCTTCTGGCCAAAAAGTATATCGCCGTCCGCGTCGACGCCGATTCGCGCCCCGACCTGGCCAATCGTTACGAAGATTACGGGTGGCCCGCTACCGTCGTCTTCAACTCCGATGGCTCGGAGATCGTCAAACGCCGGGGATTCCTGGCTCCCAACGAAATGGCCTCCATACTCCAGGCGATCATCGACGACCCCACGCCTGGCCCCTCCGTCACTGCCGCCAAGGAAATTCATTACACTGCGGCAGGCGTCCTTGGCGACGACATTCGCAAGACGCTCTTGTCCCGGCACCTCGGAACTTTCGACGCTGAAAACGGCGCGTGGGGCCACACGCAAAAATTTCTCGATTGGGACAGCACTGAATTCTCCATGCGCCATGCCGCCGATCTCACCCAATCCCACAGGGCCATTCAAACCCTCAACGCCCAGCTCAATCTCCTGGACCCCGCGTGGGGCGGCGTCTACCAATATTCCACCGACGGGGACTGGAAACACCCGCACTTTGAAAAAATCATGCAGATGCAGGCGGAAGACCTGCGTATTTACTCCCTGGCTTACTGTCAATTCCACGACGAGACGTATCTCAAAACCGCCCAGGCCATTCATGGATTCCTGACACGGTTTCTACTGGGCGACAACGACGCCTTCTATACCAGCCAGGATGCCGATCTGATCGATGGCATTCACAGTGCCGACTATTTCGCTCTCTCGGATTCGGACCGCCGCGCTAAAGGAATCCCTCGCGTGGATACGCACCAGTATTCCCGGGAAAACGGGTGGGCGATCACCTCGCTGGCGGCCCTGTACGAAGCGTCCGGTGACTCCCAGGCCCTGGACCAGGCCAAAGCCGCCGCCAACTGGATCATCAAAAATCTCTCCCTCCCCGGGGGCGGATTCTCCCATGATGCCAACGATATGGGTGGGCCGTATCTGGGCGATTCACTGGCCATGGGGCGAGCTTTTCTAGAGCTTTACATCGCCACGGCGGACCGCCAATGGCTCACTGCGGCCCAGGGGGCCAGCGATTTCATTTCGGCGCATTTTCTTCGCCCCGATGCCCCGGGCGTCGTCACCAGCCAATACACTGCCGGCACTTTCGCGCCCATTCCCGAATTTGACGAAAATACATCTCTCGCACGCTGGGCCAATCTCCTGAGCCAATTCACCGGCCGAAAATCCGACTCCGACCTGGCCAAGGCCGCCATGCGTTATCTCGCCAGCCCGGATGTCGCGCTGGCTCGCCAGATTTCCGTCGGCGGCATCCTCCTGGCAAACGATGAGATCACCGCCCCCGCTGTCCACATCGTTATCGTCGGCTCCAAATCCGACCCCGCGGCCACGGCTCTCTTTCAACTCGCGATGACAGCCCCCACGGCTTACAAGCGCCTGGAATGGTTTGATAAATCCGAGGGGCCGCTGACCAATTCGGATATTGAATATCCCACGCTTGCCAAGCCGGCAGCTTTTCTCTGCACGGGAACGGCCTGCTCGCTGCCGGCGTTTACGACGGATCAGTTGAAGCAGCGCATTGAAAAAGCGATCGCAAAAGGCCCGTGAAATGACGAGGATCGCCTAGATTAGACATACTCTAGTGCCCCTTTGCAGGCTCGCCCAAAATCTTCTTCAATTCCGCAAATTTCTCTTCCATGAGGTCTTTCGAGTTGGCTTCAAGGCTCAATCGCAGCAGCGGCTCGGTGTTGCTTTTGCGGACATTGAACCACCAATCCCCGAAGTCGACCGTGATGCCGTCGAGATAATCGACTTGCCCCTTCTTGTTAGCATCGGCCAGCTCGCGGATTTTGGCGTCTTTGTCCTCGACCTGGAAATTGACCTCGCCGCTCTGGCTGTAACGCCGCAGCTGCGCGATCAATTTGCCCAGCGGCTGATCCTGCGCCGACAACACTGAGAGCACGCGGGCAAACGCGATCGCGCCGCTGTCGGCGTAAAAGTTATCGCGAAAATAAAAATGGCCCGAGAGTTCGCCGCCGAAGACCGCCTTGGTCTCGGCCATCGTTTTTTTCAGGAAAGCATGGCCCACGCGGTCGCGTCTCGGCTTGCCGCCCGCGGCCTTCACCTCGTCGGCCACGGCATGGCTCGACCGCAGGTCATAGACAATCGTCGATCCCTTGTTCTCGGGCCTCTGGAGAAAATCCTTCGCCAGCAGAGCGGTGATCAGATCGCAGCCGATCGTCGCGCGGTTTTCATCGATGAAAATACACCGGTCGGCATCGCCGTCGAAACACGCGCCCAAATCCGGCTTTTCCGTCGCCATTTTCGCCTTGAGCATCTGCAAATTGTCTTCAATCAGGGGATTAGGATCGTGAGTGAATGAGCCGGTGATTTCAAATAGAACGGGAATAATTTTCAGATTGGGCGCATCGCCAAAAACGGCCGGGACCATCTTTCCGGCCATGCCGTTAACCCCATCGACCACGACCCGCATGGGCCGCTTCAGATCCAGGAACTTGCGCACGTGCTTCTTATAAGGCCCCCACAGGTCGGCCTGCTCCAGCGTTCCATTCAATCCCGTCTGCCCCATGCGGAGCGTCGTCGCGATCCGCTTGATGTCGTCCAATCCGCTGGCCGCGCCGATCGGCTTGGCCTTGGGGCCGCTGATCTTGAAGCCGTTGTATTGGATCGGATTGTGCGATGCCGTCACCTGGATGCCGCCGACCGTGTCCAGTTGATTGATCGCAAAATAAATCATCGACGTATCGATCATCCCGATGTCGATGACGTTCATCCCCGTGCTGCGCAGCCCTTCGATCAGCGAATCGCAGAGCGAGGGCGAACTGGGCCGCATGTCGCGACCCACCGCCACTGCATCCTCGCGCTTCACCTTGTCGGCGGCACTCTGGCGGCTGCGCTTGAGGTATTGGCCCGTTGCATGGCCCACCTTCCAAGCGGCTTCTTCGTTCAGTGGATTCGGATAAACAGCCCGGACGTCGTACGCTTTAAAAATCTTGTCAATCATGACGTGTCTTCCCTTGCCCGGCAGTGTAGCGGCAGGGGAAAGGCGCGCCAACGAAAGATCGGGGGAAACACTTCGCCGGGATCAGGCACCCACGCAATTATGGATTGGCTTTATCGCCGATCGCGGTCAGCAGTTCGCCGGCGGGCAGCGCCTCATTGCTGGCCAGCATCTGCGCCACCGTCGAGCGAATCTCCGAGGCGCTTAGATATCGCCCCGGGCACTGCGTCACCTTGGTCTCGCCATGCCCCAAAATATGGCTGGGCGGAATTTTGTACGTCTCCATCAAATAGACGACCAGCTTGATCAGCGACTTGCGCTGAGCGGCGGTTGGACGGGTGTTGTTGAAATTACCCACCAGGCAGATGCCGATCCCATGCTCATTGAAGCGGTTATCCATCGCGTTGTCGTGCGCGCCCCATTTCTGCTTGGTCCAGCGCTGGCCGACCTCGATCTGCCCATCGGCGGTGTTGGTGCCGTTGCCGATGACGAAGTGATACCCCAATTCGTCAAACCCGCGATCGCGATGCCATTTGTCGATGATTGCGGCCGAGCCGTAATCGCTGTCGCTGTGATGAATCACGATCCAGTACCACTCGTTGACCGTGGCCGCAGGAATCCACCCTGCCGGCACCGCTGCCGCAGATTGCTGTCTGGGGGCTGGAGTCGGGCCCTTGGCGATCGGCGCCGGCCTGGGCACAACCGGCTGAGGCGCCATCGGAGGCCGGAGACTGCCGGTCTGAACAATCGTCGGCGGTCCCAGCCTCATCGGAGGCAAATGCGCAGCGGACTCGGTTTGGCACGCCGCCAAAGCAGCCGCGCAAACCCAAAGCCCGATGGGCTTCCATGTCATGCGTAATCTGCTGGCAAACCGCGATAAAGAGGTGTTTGTAGCCATCCCTGGCCTCATCCATTGCGATGCACGGGGCTGTATCCGTACAGCCGTCGAAAGCATTTGTAACCGACCCAATCTCGCTTTTCCAGCCAAAGAAAGGAAATAAACGGCCACTTCGCCAAAAACGCCAGGGAAACCAGAATTGTTAATGGTTCATTCAACTCCTGTTTTCCTGGCGGCCTGACGGTTCCATTATTTTTGTTTTTCGCCCTCGGAAATTTCGCTGCCGAGCGCAAATCCGTCAAAGTCCCCTCGCTCAGCTCGCCTGGTCAGCGTAGAGCGGCTTTGAAATGAAAAAATTCTCCGCCGGACTCCAACTCTTTGGTTAAGACGCGCGGACGATGCTCCGAAAAATTCGCTGGTAGCCCCACGAGCAACGGACTTCGGAGGGAAGGCCCTGCCGCTCGCATCGGGGAATATTAATGTCTGACGCCGTCAAAGTATTTGGCCCAACCCGCGTCGTAATCTTTATAGAAAGAAGGTGGAGGATGACCATCACAGCTGACAGTCTGACCCAGGCCCGCGAGGCGCTTATCGCCTTTAGCCGCCAGAAATTTGCCTTGCTGACACAGATTCACGACCAATCGCGCAAGATTTACGATTTGGAGCGCGAGGTGCAGAAGCAGGCGACCGCCGCCGCGCGCGCCCAGGATGCCCTGGCCAGCGCCCGGATCGAGATCGAAGCGCTTCGTTCGATGGTGCCGGATGAAGACGCCCAGCGTGCTTTTGAAAGCCTGACCCAGTTTTTTTCCGCTCCGGCCCAGAGCCAGCCGGAGTTTCCCGTCGCCGCCTGAAAAAATCCCCCGGGCCCCGGGAACCGGAAAGGCAAACGCCCCCCCCTGTTTCCCGGGTTCCGGCGTTTTTTCCCAAATGACGGGCCGAATCGTTCGGCTACCTTATCCGAATGATTCGGCGTCCTTTTGGCAGCGACTTTCTGCTGATCTGCCAGCACGACCACGCCCTGCTCGCCGGCGAGCTTGCGGCCCACGTCGGCAACGCGCTGTTTGCGCCGCCGGCGCCGCTGGGGCCCGTGATGACCGCGATTTCGCAGCACGATTGCGGCTGGCAGGCCGTCGATGAGCATCCTCGCCTGGATGACCAAGGCCTTCCCCGCCACGTTTTCCAAAGCCGCGTTGACGATGTTCTGCCCGCCTGGACGGATTCCGTGGATCGGGTTGCCAAAACCGATCCCTACGCCGGCCTGCTGGTCAGCCTTCATGCGATGTCGTTGGCGGGCATTGTCATGCATCGCCACGGCACCCCGCCTTCGCAGCTTTCACGGCACGACGAATTCCGCCTGAGCCAATTCCTGCATCGTCAGATCGAGATCCAGGAAACGCTGAGGAAAAAACTCCAGATGCGCGTCGATCTGCCGTTACGAGGCGGCCTAGCGGAACCGGGCCGATCTCCGGATGAAGACCTGCTCCTGGCCAATTTTCACCTGATGCAACTGCTCGATCAGCTGAGCCTGGTCCTGTGCTTCGACGAATTGCTTTTTGCGCGCGTGAACAATGTGTATCCTCGCCCCGGCGCCGAAGCTCTCACGGTCGGCTTCGATTGTGAAAGCCAATGCGTGCGCCTCGATCCCTGGCCCTTTGATGTCGAGCAACTCGATCTGTCCATCCCTGGCCGGCGAGTGCCAAATCGTCCGTATGCCGGGGAGAATGACCTCGTGGACACCCTCGCTCATGCCCCATCCCAAACCATCCCCCTTCGCGTCCGCATCTAAATGGGCGACCACGATTCTGAAACGCCGTGAATAGCACGCGTCGCACGCGAC
>CAZCKE010000244.1:0-6754 GCA_964499005.1 uncultured Tepidisphaeraceae bacterium | reverse complement strand
AAACCCCGGCGGACACACTCGGTTTCGGCACCTTGGCCGTGACCGTGAGCCCGGGCGTCAACAGCATCGGCCCGGGAATCATCTGGGACACCTCCGTCGTGGGCGTCGTCAACGGCGGCGCCGGAACGTTCGTCGTCTCGATGGGCGACGGCGACGACTACTACTCGGGCGGCGGCGATCCGGCGGGCACGACGACCCCCGTCCTCGGCGGCCGATTCAACAACGACGCCCCGACCCACCCGGCTCCCAACTTCCCGGCGAAGGGCGTCGAGATCTTCGGCGGCGCGGGCAACGACACGTTCGACCAGACGACGGTGTCCACCCCGTACGAGACGATCTCGGGCGGCGGGCAATCCGGCGACACGGTCGACTATTCGACCCGCACGACGGCGGTCAACGTCTCGCTCGGCGTTCTCGGCGTGGCCGCCTCGGGCATGGCGCTCAGCGGACACTGCTCCTCGGCCGGTTCGGCCGGCGCCTGCCCGACCGACGAGCATGACGACATCAGCAGCGACGTGTTCACGGTCAACGGCGGAAGCGGCGCGGACTACTTCACGGCCTACGCGGGCCCGAGCGTCTCGGGAGGCGGCATGGATGCGTCGGCCGACTCCGCGTCCGACGCTCGCACCGACTCCGCGTCCGACGCCCGCGTGGACGCCGTGTCCGACGCTCGCGTCGACGCCGTGTCCGACGCCCGCGCCGACGCGGCCGACACCGGCAGCGACGCCGGGTCTGCGAGCCAGGGCCCCGGTCCCGCGTTCTACGGCAATGACGGCGACGACACGTTCACGCCCTACGGCGGTTCGTACATCCTCAACGGCGGGAACGGAAACGACACCTTCCTCATGGGGACCGACAGCGTGAGGCACGGCCCCGGCGTGGTGGTCGGCGGCAACGGAACCGACACGATCGACTTCAGCCTCCGGACGACCTCCGTGCACGTGACCATGGACGCCGTCGGCACCATGGCCGACGCCGGCCTGCCGTTCGTGTACACCGGCACGATGAACGGGACGTTCAACGGCACGGCCGTCACCGAGAACGTGCTCGTCGACACGACCGTCGAGAACCTCAAGGGCGGAAGTGGCAACGACATCCTCTCGGGCAACGCCCAGGACAACGTCATCAACGGCGGCCTCGGCTCCGACGTCATCACCGGCAACGGCGGCAACGACACCGTCGACTACAGCGAGCGCACCAGCGGCACGAGCCTCTGGGTGTCGCTCGACGGCATCGCTCACTCGGGCGCCTCCTCGCACCAGCTGCGCACGTTCGGAACGGCGGTCAACCTGTACGAGGACGGGGCGTGTACGCTCGTCATCGGCACCGGCGGCGACGCGGGCGGCCCGACGTCGGGCAGCGACGAGAACGACACCGTCGCCACCGATATCCAGAACATCATCGGCGGCGCCGGCAACGACTGTCTCCTC
This sequence comes from uncultured Tepidisphaeraceae bacterium, assembly GCA_964499005.1. Lineage (GTDB taxonomy): Bacteria > Planctomycetota > Phycisphaerae > Tepidisphaerales > Tepidisphaeraceae > CAZCKE01. The sequence continues at coordinate 5,324 of CAZCKE010000244.1, read as the reverse complement.
GGACAGCCGTTGACCTTCACCTGCACGGGTTCGGTCTGTCAGAACAACCTTACCGGTGGGCCGGGCGACGACATGCTGTTTGGCTTCGAGGACAATGACGTCCTCGAGGGCTCCGGCGGCGCCGGCGACAGCATGACTGCGAAGAACTACCTCGATTGCGGCAACGGCACGCTCAACATCGCGCGCGACGTGGGCGCGTCCCCGGGCTACCGCGCGGGCAACTGCCAGTTCTGATCGCGGACGAGACAGCTCGAAACGAGCAAGCGGCGGCGCGTGCGAGAGCACGCGCCGCCGTCTTGCTTTTGTCGTTTGTCAGTGCGACGTCGCTCCCGTCCGCGGTTGTCATCGGATTGACGTTCGGCCTGGAAATCACTTGATTTCCGGGTGACGAGGCCGGCGGCACAACGGTTGCTTTAGTCCTCCCCGAGCCCTGCGGGGCCCGAAAAAGGAAGAGGACAATGTTTCGTTCACAGGTCACCGTCCGAGTCGCGAGTCTTGCGTTCCTGGCGCAAGTCGCATGTTCGTCTTCGAACGGCACGGAGGCAGACTCCAATCCCGACGGAGGAGAGCCCGCACCGAGCGCGAGCTCGTCGAGCAGCGGCGGTGGATCGCATCCCGCCGCCACGGACGCGGGCGGTACCGTCACGCAAGACGGCGCTCCCGTCATGACCGGCGACGCGGGGCCCACCCACCTGACCGCGGACGGCGCGGCCCCGGCCGCGGACGGATCGACGACTTCGCAAGTGAACCCCGACGCCGCGACGAGCGACGCAGGGACGAGCATCTCGGACGCCAGCACGGGCCCCGACGTCGCTCCGGTCCCCGGCGCTGCCGTCCTCTCCTCCTTCACGGCGAACCAGTCCGGGCGAGGCGGTACGGACCTCCTGCTGACCCTCTCGGGCACCGACTACTCGCAGTCCTCGTTCGGCGTCGACATCAGCCTGCAAGACTCCTCCGGGAAGCCGGTCCTCGGGTTCACCGATTGGAAGGGCGTCAAGAGTGGAGAGCGGGTCGTGCTCTTCGACAACGCGAACACGGCCGGCGCGTCGGCCTTCACGCGAACGGTGACGCTGCGCGGCTTCGCCCGGGCCTATCCGACGATCGCCAAGGTCGTCGCGTCAGTCGCCAACAACCTGGGTTCGTCCAACTCGGTCACGGTCAGCGTGACTCCGATCGGGTGGCCGACCGCCGGCCACGCCTGCGACCCCGCGGTCGTGACCAGCACTTGCACCCTGGGCCTGGGCTGCGCTGGAACGCCTCCCGTCTGCGTCCAGGGCGTCGCTCCCCAGATTTCGAAGCTCGCCTATATCCAGTCCTCGAGCGGCCCCCGCATCCTGCCCACGGGACCCGCCATCGCCGTTGACTTGTCGATGATCCACATCGCGTTCCTCGACCAGGCGGGCCACTCGGTGCTGGCCGACATGACGGGCAACGGCGACTACCAGAGCTACTACGACGCGAACGCGGCGGGCCTCTCGAACCTCGGCGCGTTCTTCGACGCGATTCAGGCGGCCCCGCACTTCGACTCGACGGTCGCGCAGATCGTGGCGACCCCCATCGGAGCCAGCACCGGCTCGGGCACGCCCGTCTCCGCGACGATCAAGGCGCTCGCGCTGGGCGCGACCGGCGCTTCATGCGACATCCGTGGATACTCGGGCTGCGTCGCCGGCGATTCGTGCATCCCCGGCGCGACCCCCGGGCAGGCCGTCTGCAAGGCCACCACGGCCGCTCAGACCGCGGCCGCCCAGGTGGCCGGCGTCCTCGACCCCGCCACTCCGTCCCTCCTCGCGACCGGCTACACCTCGCCGATTCCGCTCTGGGGGAACCCGCCGCTGCACTGCCTGCCCCCGGAGGCTCTCGGCTTTCCGCAGGGCATCGCCCTCCTGCACCTCTCCGAGGACGCCGCGTCGCTCACGCTGACCGCCGGCAACCCGGAGACGAACTTCCCCAACGCCATCTTCGTCCTCTCGGGGACGGGGTCGTCGATCACCGGACCCGCCCTGGGCTGCAACGGCGGCTCTCCCTCGACGCTGACGTTGAGCAACGTCGCCGCGGGCGACTACACGGTCGTCATCAATTCGCGAAACACGATCGGCGGCCAATTCGGCCTGTCCGTCAAGTAAGGCTGACCCGGACGGCGGCCCCACGTGGCCGTCGTCGCGCCGCTCGGCTCGCTCTCGGGACCTATCGGTCGATGACGAGGAGCGTCGAGGTCGCCGTCGCATAGAGCCGCCCGTCGGCTCCGGTGAGCGCGGCCTCGGCCAACGCGGCGCGCCTCCCCATGCTGATGACTCGTCCCTCGGCGCGAAGCGCGCCTGTCTCGCGCGTGATGGCCTTGTGATAGGCGACCTTGAGCTCCAGCGTCGTGTACGTCTGCGTCGCGGTCAGCCGGCTGTGCACCGCGCATCCGCAAGCGGAATCGAGCAAGGTCGCCGCGTATCCACCGTGGACCGTCCCGATGGGATTGTAGACATGCTCTCCCGGCGTCCCCGCGAAGACCGCTCGCCCCGGCTCCGCCTCGACGAAGTCGAAGTCCAGGGACGCGAGCATCCCGGGCCTTCGGCCCGCGGCGAGGTACGCGCGAAGCTGTCCGAGGCCGTCGAGGCCGGGGCCGACTTCATCGACAAGGCTGCTCATCGCGCGTCGTTCTCCGTCGGTGGGTGAGCGTCCGTCGCTCCCGGCCTACGGTGTAGCGGAATGGAGGCGCGCGTCACTCCGGCTGGGGAGGCTGTCCCTGGTCGGCGATGGTCTGGGTGTAGAGCCATGCCGCGGCGTGCCCGCCGTCGAGCAGCTCGAGCAACGTGAGAGAATAGGCGGGGAGGGTCACCGCGCGGTTGGGGATGGCGGCTCCTATCCCCGCGAAGCCCACGACCGCGGCGCTCGCCGAAGCCGTGCGGTTGAGGAGCAGCACGACGGTCTTGCCCGCCGCGGCGTCGCGGCTCCCGTACGCGCCGAGGCCCGGAGGGACCGTCTGCGCGTGCAGGATGGTCGGTCCGAAGTGATTGGAGATGAGCTCGTAGGCGTACGCGGCCGGTCGCGGCAAGAACGTATCGCTCGTGAAAAACCCGGTGTCGAACCCCTCGTCGATACTCCAGAACGCGAGCGTCCAGAGGTTCTCCTCCAGCGCGACTCCCGCGACGTCCGCCGCCCACATGCCGGCGTAGAACGTGCCGAGCGCGGCCGGCGCCGTCTGCAGCGTGGGGTCGCCCTCATAGCTGAAGTTGGCCTCCGTCACGGCTAGCGGCGTGGACGTCATGCCGAGGCCGTCCAGCGTGGCGCGGAGCTGCCGGAGCGTCGCGCGAAAGCGTGCGGCGTCCGTCGTGGCGTTCGCGACGGTGCACGCCGCGGCCGCGAACGGATACCGATGCACGCTGACGATATCGACCTTCGCCCCGCACCCCGAGAGAAACGGGGTGAGCCAGTCGTTGCCCGGCACATACTTGTACGAGAGCTCGGGGCCCAGGATGCGGATGGTCGGGTCGGCGGCCCGCATCGCGTCGGCGAACGCCGCAAAGTCGGCGCAATAGCTCTGGGCCGTGTATCCGGCGGGCAGGTCGCCCTGGTCCGAGTAGAGGTCGGGCTCGTTGCCGATCTCCCAGTATCGGACTCCGTATCGCTTGGTCACGTTCGCGTACGTGACCATGTCGGCGGCGGTCTGCGCCGTAGGGCGGGCTCCCGAGCCGTCCCCGAGGAGGGGCACCTGCAGAATGGGCTCCGCGCCGGTCCCTCGCGCGTAGGCGATGAACGCGTCGACCTGGGCGTTCGAGAACGGCTCGGGCGTGTTGTTGTCGTTGTTGTGTCCGCCCGCGCGAAGCAGCTTGTAGCCGAGGGCGCCCGCGCTGCTCTCTACCTGGTGCACCTGATCGCCGTACGCCGTCACCCACGACCAGTAGTTCTGGCCATAGGCGGTCGCAGGTGCCGCGCGCGCCCCCGCGCCCGTGATGACGACGGTGGCGGTCGCGTCGGTGACGACCGCGGCCGAGCTCGAGGGGCCTGCATCGTCCGCGGCCGGAGCATCGGCGCCGGCGTCGATCGCGCTCGCGGCATCGGGCGTCGGCGCTGGGGAAGACGGCGCGGGGTGGTCGAGGCAGCTGGCAAGGCCAAGGGCGGTCGCGACGGCCGTGAGGCGGGCAGAAAAGGGCAAGGGACGATTCTCCAAGACGATGCGGACGACGGACGGAGAGGGCACTCTGGTGGGGGGGCCCACCCCGGTCTTCGCATTTTGTGGTGGAACCCGCGCCGGCGGAGCCGGGCGCCAGCGGGTTCGCTCTGGTACGCTGATCCGGCGTGGTGTGCGACGAGGCGCTCTATCAGCCCTTTCCCATGGCCGGCGCGGCCCGCGGGCAGATCTGGGCCTACGCCCCGCAGTATCGGAGGCCGCGGCACTTTCACGCCGAGCCCGAGCTCAACCTGGTCTCGGCCGGGACGGGCATGTTCGGCGCCGGGACGAGGGTATTCTCGGTCGCCGCCGGGGATCTCCTCTTCTGGCTTCCCGGCCAGGACCACGTGCTCCTCGACGCATCCGCGGACTTCGATCTGCTCGTCGTCGGGATGGCGCCCGCGCTGTCCGACCGCGTGCTCGGCGTCGGTCGGGCGAAGGCATACGGGGGCCCCACGCGGGTGCGCCTGGCCCCGTACGATACAGCGAGGCTGCGCGCGACCGGGGGGGTCGCGGTGGGAGAGGAGGCATCGGCGGAGTGGTGGCATGGGGCGCACGCGCTGCGTTCGGCGCCGGCCGACAAGCACATTCTGACCCGTCGCGCCCTGACCTCGGTCCTCGAGCGCCCCGACCTGGGCCGCGCCGAAGTGGCCCAGCGCCTCGGAGGGCACCCGAGCGAAGTGAGCCGCCACTTCCACGAGAACCTGGGGATGACGTGGACGGCGTTCCGCGCCAGGCAAAGGCTGCTGCGCTTCGTCGGCGTCGTCGACGGCGGCGGGAGCCTGCTCGCGGCGGCGCTCGAGGCGGGGTTCGGAAGCTATTCGCAGTGCCATCGCGTGTTTCGCGGCACCCTGGGCTGCACGCCGCGGGAGTTCTTCCGGTCGCCGCTCCGGCGCCGCATGGGCGACATGTTCCTTCCGATGGCAGCCTCGCCGCTCTAGCGAGCCGCGGAAGAACCGAGAGAACACCGCCAGGACGCCAGAAGACGCCAGGGGAGACAAGAATCTCCGAGGAATCGTTCTTTGGCGATCCCTGCCGATCCGGGCGTCCTGGCGGTCCTCTCCTTTCCGAGTCGAGGCTCGACGGGCAGCGGCCCTCCCTTTACCCTCCCGGTCGACCCCGTGCGTCTCGCCGACGTCATCGGCCGCTGGATCGGCAAAGTCGA